>CAMYVI010000004.1 GCA_947302185.1 uncultured Lachnospiraceae bacterium | reverse complement strand
AAGGCGCTTACGCGCCGCGCATGTCGCGTCAAGAACGCCGAGGCGTTCTTGAATCCGTCATTTTCATATAACTCATGACCTTTACATATCCGCGACGATAAAGAAAACAACGAACGCTGCCAGCAAGTACGGATAGAACAGGAACGGTATGATCTGCACGGAAGAAATCCCCGCAAGACTCGCCGCTATGAGCAGCTGGGCGCCGTAAGGAATTATACCCTGTGCTATGCAGGAACATGTATCGAGAAGAGACGCCACCCTTACCGGTTCGATGGAGTATTCCCGGGAGATATTTTTCGCAATCGGTGCGGCAATTACGATGGCTACCGTATTGTTGGCAGTTGCCACATCCATCAGCATAGTAAGCATTGCGATTCCGAACATACCGCCCCTTCGGCCGTCAAAGTGTCTGCGGATGAAGTCGAGTATCGCTTCGAACCCTCCGTTCTCTTTCATCAGAGCACCGATTGATGCGACCAGTATCGTTACAATGATAGTCTCGAACATGCCGGCGGTTCCGCTTCCCATAGCTGCTGCAGCAGAGGAAAATGTCAATGACCCGGTAACGGCTCCCGCTGCCATGAACAGCAGAATTCCGACGCCGAGAACGACAAATACATTGATGCCTACAATAGCAAGCACCAGAACGGCGAAATAAGGCAGAGCCTGAATAATATTGAAATCGTAAGCTCCGATCCCCGCAGATGTTCCGCGCAGAGATATTACGACCAGAATGACCAGCGTGATGAGTGCCGCAGGCATAGCGACCCTTAAGTTCGTAAAAAACTTATATTTCATCGCAACGCCCTGCGTCTTTGTAGCAGCTATAGTCGTGTCGGATATGAAAGAGAGGTTATCGCCGAACATGGCTCCGCCGACTACTGTACCGATGCAGAGCGGCAGAAAGATACCTGCATTTGCGGAGACCTGTGCAGCAATCGGAACAAGTACGGATATCGTTCCGACCGAAGTGCCCATCGCCATGGAAATCAGACAGGCAATAATGAACAGACCCGGCACGGCCAGCCTATCCGGTATAATCGTAAGAAGCAGATTAGCCGTACTGGACGCACCGCCCGCCTGACTGGCTATGCCGCTGAATGCACCCGCCATCAGGAAAATGAAAATCATAATGGTAATGTTATCATCCCCTATTCCCTGTGCACATAGATGAATTTTCTCATCAAATGTCAGATGTCTCGTCTGAAGCAGAGCGACAATCAGAGCAATAAGGAACGCGACGACGACAGACATGATGTAGAATCCCATCTGTCCGTCCTGCGGAGCGATATACTCATAGTAAATCCCGCTGCCCAGATAAAGGACAAGAAAGACTGCGATCGGAATTAAAGCGAATCCTCCGAGACGTTTTTTATTCATTGTTTTCCCCCTTTAAAGCGTTGATAGGGCTCATTATACCACTTACAGCCTGTATTCTTCATCATCAAGAACAAATTTGCACAAAACAGGCAATTTATGCAAATAATAACCATTGCGTATGTTTGTGATCCGCCGTGCCTGAGCATGCGTAACAATGCTCCGGTGGAGCATTGTTACGCATGCTTAGGCGTTTATTCTTCATCGCAAGACTGTACTCACGATGAAGAATAAAAAAACCGAATCACCTGATAAGGCAATTCGGTTTCCGAAGAGCGCGAGACGGGGATCGAACCCGCGACCCCCACCTTGGCAAGGTGGTGCTCCACCGCTGAGCCACTCGCGCAGTTTTCATTGCTTCCGCAACAAAAGGAATAATACACTAAATCGGTAATTCTGTCAATGCTTTTTTGCGATGTTCCGACACAGCTTCGATTTTCGTTCATGACGCCCGCGTTCGGTCAACGCCCCTTTCCCGTTCGGATTTATCCGTCCGCCTGAAATCGTCACTCTACCTTTATGATTGCAGAAAGTACATACTGGCTTATTCTGAAACTCTTCTGGCTTATGTTCTCGAGACGGATCAGATCCACATCCAGCCACAATTCATCCGCAGCAATCAGCACATGCGCGAACAGGCATCCGAAGTCGAACTCATCCCATTTCCCGAAATGTGTGATATCCTTCTTCTTCGAGAAAAAATGAATACGGCTTCCCGTGACAACAAAACGCCACGGCTGAGAATTATAAGCTGACGGAGCAAGCCTGGCCACTTCCAGAACATTCTGCGTCCAGTGTTTCGGTTCCTCACGGATAATGCAGAGTTCCTGCATGGACAGGCGTCTCGCTTCGGCAGCCCTGCGTGTCAATTTTCCGTTCACCTTTCCGAAAGCGATTACGATGACGAATTCCATATCTCCTCTTGTACGCGCGCCCTTTTTATAAGTAACGCTCCCGAGGAAACAGCTGCCGAGACCGAGCGTCAGCATATAGAGACAAAGCTGTTCGCAGATACATCCGGCATTCATCATATACCGGTCTTTTTTCTCGGAGTACATGGTAAGATAGTACGGCGCTTTCACGCCGAAAAACCCTTTCGGAGCGTGTTTTCCGTCTGTATTATCCGTGATGCCGATTTCCGTTTTGATTCCGGGGAAAAGTGACGGTGCCTCCTCATAAAATGCACCAATTTCGGCAAGTGTCTCCGGTTCTATTTCTTCCATCAAAAAGTTTCTATGTGATTTTCTAAGAAATATGGCTTCATACAAATTCATAATACGAGTTTAACTCTTTTTTAATACTTTTGCAATAAAAAGGAGTATTGAGTGCAAGATTGTACAATCTTTTCTTCCCGAACCTGTAACGCCGTCTCGTTTTGTAACATTTTTGCAATACTTGTGAACTCCAGTTAATTATTGACATACAAAACTTGAGGTTTATAATATCTATAAAATGAAAAGGGTGCCGATCCGGACCTTTTTCAAATGCAAAAATGCATATTTATCAACGTTTGGAGGAGCATGTTATGGAAAAAAAGAATATCGACTGGGGTAGTCTCGGATTTGGTTACATTGAAACAGATAAGAGATATGTCTCTAACTTCAAAGACGGCGCATGGGATGAAGGTGCACTTATCGATGATCCGTATGTAAAAATCACAGAATGTGCAGGCGTTCTTCAGTATTCACAGTCCGTATTCGAAGGCCTTAAGGCTTATACAACAGAAGATGGAAGCATCGTCTGCTTCCGCCCGGATCTGAACGCTTCCCGTATGGCAGATTCCGCAAGACGTCTTGAGATGCCGGCATTCCCGGAAGACAGATTCGTTGAAGCTGTAAAGCAGGTCGTTGCCGCCAACGAAGCATGGGTTCCTCCCTACGGCTCAGGCGCAACGCTCTATATCCGTCCTTTCATGTTCGGTTCAGACGCCGTAATCGGAGTTAAGCCGGCCAACGAGTATCAGTTCCGTATTCTTGTCACTCCGGTCGGTCCGTATTTCAAAGGCGGAGCAAAGCCGATTTCCATCAAAATTGCCGACTACGACCGTGCCGCTCCCCGAGGAACAGGCCACATCAAGGCCGGTCTGAACTACGCGATGAGCCTTCATGCAATCGTTGAGGCTCATAAGCAGGGCTTCGCTGAGAATCTCTATCCGGATTCCGCCACACGCACAAAGGTCGAGGAGACCGGCGGCGCCAACATTATCTTCATCAAAGGCAATAAGTTCGTTACCGTCAAATCTCCGACAATTCTTCCGTCCATCACAAGACGTTCTCTTGAATATGTCGCCGAGAAGTATCTTGGTCTTGAGGTCGAGGAGCGCGATATTCCGCTGACCGAACTTCCGGAATTCGACGAGGCAGGCTTATGCGGAACTGCAGCTGTTATCTCTCCGGTAGGAAAGATCACAAACGGCGATCAGGAAATCTGCTTCCCGAGCGGTATGGAGAAGATGGGACCGACGATCCAGAAACTGTATGATACACTGACAGGCATCCAGATGGGCCGCATCGAGGCTCCGGAAGGATGGATCTGCAAGATCAAATAATGATCCTCGAAGAATAACTTTACAACAATAAAGGGGCTGTTCACATGAACAGCCCCCTTTATTGTGTTATCGCTGATTAGCCGTTCTTTTTCAGGTCTGATCCCTTGTCACATCCTGCGTCATACCCTGTCCGAAAGCAGAAGCCGCATGAAAAGCCTCCATATCTTCCGCCGACAGCCTCATATTATAGTGATAGACTTTTCCTGACGGATCAGTGACCTTGATATCAACAATCGACCCTTCACCGAATGCAGCGGGATAAACGCTCCTCAAAAACGGAACAAGTTTAGGATGTGCCTGACAGAGCCTGTCCCAAATCGCCTTAAGTCTGAACAATTCCATCGGATTAACCATCATCATATCTCCTCGCTCTATGTTGCTGCTTATCTGTTCTGGAACAGCCGAATCTTCTCGGCTGCCTGCACCCTCACAGAATGCATTTCATACGGAATGATCTCAGACATCTGTGTATAGCCGCTGTTTATCGCCTGCATGATTCCCTGACCGCAAGCAATATTCAGGTCGGTAAAAATGTTGATCTTACTGACACCGTTCGTAATGGCTCTTCGAAAAGCTCTGTCCGAAAGACCTGAGCCGCCGTGGAGTACAAGCGGCGTCCCGGTCGCTTCCGATATGGCCGCAATACGCGCAAAATCTACTTTCGGTTTCTCTGTATATGATCCCTGCGCTGTTCCTACTGCTATCGCGAGCGCATCCACACCGGTCCTCGCGACATAGTCTCCCGCCTCGGCAGGCGAAGTGTGATAATCTATTTTCTCAAACTCCTTCAGTTTCGCCGCATCCGGAACATGTCCGAGCTCTCCTTCCACGGAAGCTCCGAGAGCATGGGCTATACGCGTAATCTCACTGACATGCGAAACATTTTCCTCGAACGAAAGCTCGGAACAGTCAAAATCTATCGAAGTAAAGCCGAAATTCAGGGCTTTAACGCATTTGTCAAACGTATGAGCTCTGTCAAAATGCACTGCCACGGGAACTTTCGCTCTCACGGCCATCGGAATGGCGTATGACGCAAAAACCTCGAGAGGGCATAACTCGAGCTGTCTCTCCTCTATACCTATAATCACGGGCGCATCCAACTCTTCGGCCGCCATAATAACACTTCTGGTCATCAAAGCCGTGAAGGTGTTAAAATGTCCTACTGCATACTTCCCTTCCCGGGCAGGAGTAAGAATATCTTTTAGGTTAACTAGCATCGGTCCACCGTCCTCTCATGTTTTTCTCTGAAAATCAGGCAAGCAAGATGTGGGGATTGATTCGTGACAGTTCCTTACCTGAACGGTTACATTATAACATATTCTTTGAATGATTTTACCGAAAAATGAGATATAATGCCATCGGAGAATTCCTGTGACAGAAAAACAGGCCGCCGATCCGGCAGCCTGCCTTTATTTTTCAAATGCGAGCCTTTGCATGGAATCCTTCCCTGCACAATACCGATACGGTTTTAATGGTGGAAGAGACGGATTCCGGTAAATGCCATCGCCATCCCGTATTTATCGCAGCACTCAATGACCGCGTCGTCACGGATGGATCCGCCCGGTTCTGCGATATACTTGACTCCGCTCTTCTTCGCACGTTCGATGTTGTCGGAGAACGGGAAGAACGCGTCAGAACCGAGTGCGATATTCTCTGCCTGATCAAGCCACGCCCTCTTTTCCTCCGCTGTGAAGACTTCCGGCTTTTCCTTGAAAATTTTCTGCCATGCACCTTCGGCAAGTACATCCATATACTCTTCGCCGATATAGACGTCGATAGCATTATCGCGGTCTGCACGGCGAATATTGTCTACGAACGGAAGGTTCAGAACTTTCGGGCACTGACGAAGCAGCCAGTTATCGGCCTTGTTTCCGGCAAGTCTCACGCAGTGTACGCGGGACTGCTGTCCGGCTCCGACGCCGATTGCCTGTCCGTCATATGCATAGCACACGGAATTGGACTGCGTATACTTCAGAGTGATCAGGGAAATGACCAGATCGCGCTTTGCACTGTCCGGGATATCCTTGTTCTGTGTAACGACATTTGCAAGAATATCATTGTTGATTGCAAGTTCATTTCGTCCCTGTTCAAATGTAATGCCGAATACTTCCTTATGTTCTAACGGCTGCGGAACATATTCAGGGTCAATTTTGATTACAGTGTAGTTGCCGTTTTTCTTGGCTTTAAGAATTTCAAGGGCCTCATCGGTGTATCCCGGTGCGATCACGCCGTCAGATACTTCTCTCTTGATGATCTTTGCCGTGGAGGCATCGCAGATATCAGACAGAGAAATAAAATCGCCAAAAGAGCTCATACGGTCTGCTCCGCGGGCGCGGGCGTATGCGCATGCAAGCGGTGAGAGTTCTTCCATGTCATCCACGAAATATATCTTTTTCAGCACATCTGTGAGGGGAAGGCCTACTGCTGCGCCTGCCGGTGATACATGCTTAAATGATGTAGCAGCCGGAAGTCCGGTTGCGGCTTTCAGATCGCGAACAAGCTGCCATCCGTTCAGCGCGTCCATAAAGTTAATATATCCCGGGCGTCCGTTCAGTACTTCGATCGGAAGATCGCTCCCATCCGATACATAAATGCGCGACGGTTTCTGGTTCGGATTGCAGCCGTATTTCAGTGCTAAGTCTTTCATGTTCTTTATCGTTTCCTTTCCTATGTTCTTCACTTTACAGGTAATTGTCAAATTCGGTCCTGCCCAAAAATTGTGATCAAGACGCCAAAAATCGATTACGGATTGTTCGAGCAGAATTTTGCAGCAATCGGATTCTCACCTTGTATGCTTATTTACGATCCTTGTTTCATGCTTTCCCGTCTCTATATCGATATATCTCACAAAAAGAGACACTTTGTTCTCTTCATTAAGACTTGTCCAGATCATATCCGTAAAGCAGTCAATATCGTTCGGAACAGCTACCGGTATCGGTTCACCTTCGAAACTCGGCAGCGGATTTCCGTCATCTATATAGGTGCTGATAAAATGACCTGTTCCCGCAACAGCAGGTGAATAAGTAAATGTAAATCGATGATCGGAATCAGGATTTCCGTCCGCGCTTTTCAGAATGGAAAGTGCATAGTTGAAATCTCCGTCTTTCAGGTGAATTACACCGGAAATTCTCGGAGTATAATTCGGTCCGTCAGGCTCATAACGGCGCGAACGAAGAGACTGTTCAAATGTGTATTGATGGTCAAGTCCTTCGTAAATCGTGTCTGTCTGATCACCGTTTGTCACAATCGTCTTGTCGCCGAGTACTCTGACCGGCGCATAAATAATCAGACTCGGATCTTCCATTTTAGACGGATCAAAGGCTTCTGTACGGATGCCCTCACCTTCCTCTACAAAAACTCTGTTTCTTGAGTTGACACTTCTTCCCATAATAAAGTAAGCGGCAACCGCGTATCTGCCATCCTCAGACCTTCCGAGTGCGATTCCTCTTCCCGGATAAGATTTAGACTGAAGAAGTGTCCCAAGATCCTGTTTTTTCATTTTCATTTCCTCCGTGGTGGTACCTCCAGATATTCAATCGGCATGTTGTATAGTTCCGAGAGCGCGATCAAATCATGTACTTTGATTTCAGTAACGCCGTTCTCCCAGTTAACTATAGTCTGCTTGTTGCGTTTCAATGCTTTCGCAACGTCTTCCTGTGTCATTTCCGCGTTCACACGCGCTGCTTTCAGTTTAATCTTTGGTATCATCTTTATCCATCCCTCACATGGCATTTTCAAGTCTTCTATACAGAATAATCCATTTAAAATGGATTTTCAAGGAAATTAAGCTGTCTTTCTGATGCAGAATTCTTCTTTTTTTGATGTTTGTCCGATAAACTTTAGATTAGATAACACTAAAATACCAACTTGTTCATCCTTTATACGCTATATTTCATTAATATTATTCAGGTTTGAATTATGCTATCCGGAGTTAAGCTTGAGAGATCTAAAATTCTTTCTGAAAATATAAAACGGTATTTGGAAATAAACGGGTTAAGCCAGGCTCAGCTTGCACGCCGTGCGGGCATCAAGCTCACTACACTGAACAACTGGCTTCGCAATGAAACTTATCCGAAACAGGAAAATCTGATCAAACTGGCTCAAACTCTGGGCTGCAGCGTTCCGGATCTGACCGAATCCGAGTCCTACCTGGATGAGAGGAAAAAGTTTCTTACGGTCGGACTGTCGTTACTCGTAAACTATTATTCCAATGATAAAGAATTCCAGAAATTCTGTGATTACTCGCTGAAGCTTCACCGTGAAAACCGACTTCATGCCTACGCGTTAAAATTGTATGAACTCGTGGAATCCTCTGAAAACCTGCCTGAAAATTAAAAGGCTGTCACACTGCACTACATAAACACGGCGAATTTGAAAAAACGCTGTATTGTTTACATATGCAGAGCGACAGCCCTTTTTATTCTTCATCGCACAATACTCGTGAGGTAAGTCTATGATACGCGCGCAAGGTGACACTCGTCTTCATCGCGCAGCTCATCGGTTATCGAATAAAATATCAGCTCATGATTTCTTAACGGTTATGATATATCCGTCAACATTATTACCTGAAACAGTGTATTCGCCTTCCGGTTCGGTTATCTCATTCTCAGCAGTAAAATAGACTTCATATGTTCCGCTGTCACAACTGATCTCAAGCGGATTTGCCGCACCGGTATGTGACCGGAGGTAATCAATATACTCTTCAAGGCAGAGATTGTTATTCACCATGAAAGTTGCATGCGGAATTCCCACAAAACGGAAGTGCCATGCCTCGTTGCTGATTCCGGTCACATCCACTTTATCCTCGGCGTATCGCCGGACGAATCCGTATTGATACGAATTATCATTCATCCACGCTGCATTCTCGCTCTCCGAAAAAGTCCCTTCGCTTCCGTCCTCAAAGAATATACTCATATCGACGGCAAGTCCGGTATGATGCTCGCTGTATCCGGGAACAGCAACATATGTCTCTGCATATTCGTTCCCATAGAGTTCTGCCATCTCATTCCACACATTCTGCTGATACTCAAGTGAACGATAAGCCGACGCAATGCCGGTCAGTCTGCTCCCGACAGCGCTGTCGCAGGCGGATACAAGATCATCGAGATAAGGCATGATCCTGCCGGCCACCTCATAATCAGTTTTCTGTACCTGATAGTAAAAACTTTGTGTATCGCGGATGTTCACGAGATTAATTGTATCTGCATTTGCATCAAAATCATACGCATAGCTGCTGTTTACCAGAAGCAGGTCACCGGTATGTTTCTGTTCCTCAGTCAGAGTCAGTATTTTTTCCTCCGTGACTTGCGATGCGTCATCCTTATTCCGGACCGCTGTGTCAGCGAAATCCGGAGCAGTGTCCGATTTTCCCGTATTTTTATTTCTCATTTCCAGGACCACAAGGATAAAAACTAAAATGCAGATGATGACCATGAAAATCATGGTCACCTTCCTTTTCTGTCTTCTTTTTCTTTCGCGGCGGCTCCGAGCTCTCCCGGATTTCCTCTTTTTTTTCTCTTCCATTGTCTATACGGCTCCGAACCGATTACCCTTCCGTAATTTTCACATAGAAATATCTTGTCCGCGGACCGTCACAGTCACAGCAAGACAGATCCTGCCAGATTCCCCGGATCAAGCGTCCGTTCTCGATTATCAGTGATTCCGAGACTCCTACCACGGCACTTTTTATATGGGCAAATGAATTACCGTCCTCGTGAAGGTACTCGTTATCATTCCTTGGGAAGACTTTCTCAAATGCATACAGCATATCGTGCTGTACATTTACGTCCGTATTTTCGCTGACCGTGATGGCTGCAGTGGTGTGAGGGCACATAATGACAGCTGTGCCGTCAAAAATACCGCTCTTTTCGATGTCTTCACGTACTATGTCCGTGATGGCAATCATTTTTTCCTCCGAGTCGATATGAAGCTCATGTTTGAATACTTTCATTGGGCTCTCCTTTCGTTCGGCCTGTGAACAGTTCTATCCGCACTATGTGTGTCTCTTTATCGGATACAGGTCAACCGGTCGGGTCAGTCTGTGAAAAATCTTCTCGGAAGCCTGTATTTCAGATCCTGAATAAGACTTTCATCATCAAGCTGCATATAAATCAGTCTTTTTTCCTGAGGTAATACGAATACATACGGTCTTGCGTCCGGATCCTGTGCAGAGTAATCGGTCACGGTGAAGTCGTGACGGAAAGCATCAAGCTGATGGGAACCCAGCGGAGCGACACATTCTGCATTCATGACCGAAAACGTCTCTTTGTGTTTCCTTTTCGATTTTGAATAGATTACATCTATATCAAATTCACCGTTCACATAAGAATACTCATACTCTACATCAAAGCGGGGAAGAATGAAAAAGTATTCTGCGACTGCAAGGATTATGCCCGGATAGATCAGAAGACCGAAAACGAACAGGCCGCCTAAGATCAAAAGCGCTGCGAGGGCGATCAGGGCGTATTTGAGGGCTTGATCGGAGCCCTTGGGGTTGCGTTTGACGAGATGTTCTGAGAAGATGTCGCTCATGGTGAAGCCTCCAAAATAAAGTATATGAAGTATTTTAGCATAAGAGGGGGGGGTGAGTCATTAGGTTTTTTATGGTGTTTCGCTGAGGAGGGGCGCCGAGGCACCGTAACTGAAAAGCCGCGTCAGCTCACACTCGCTCCGCTCGTGTTTCGCTGCGGCTGAGCGCCCCATCAAAACGCAAAAATAGCGCCTAAGGTGAGAGCAAGCTCTCCCCCCGGCGCTAATTTTTACGTTTTGGCGCGGCTTTTCAGTTACGTCACATCATCCCCATGCCGGGATTACCCGCCGGCATCGGCGGCTGCGGCTCCTTAATCTGAGAAACCGCCGACTCTGTTGTAAGCAGTGTAGCCGCCACAGAGTTCGCATTCTCAAGCGCAGATCTCGTAACCTTTACCGGATCAAGAATGCCGGTCTCGACCATATCCACATACTCGCCTGTCAGAGCATTATAGCCGATACCCTCCTCAGCATCGCGGACTTTATTCACGATCACGGCACCCTCTTCGCCCGCATTCTCTGCGATACGATAAAGCGGAGCAGAAAGCGCTCTCTGAATGATCTGAGCACCTGTCTTCTCGTCACCGTCAAGCCCTGCAATGATTGCATCAAGATCTTCTGCAGCATGGATATAAGCTGTTCCGCCGCCTGCGATGATACCTTCCTCAACAGCAGCGCGTGTAGCGTTGAGAGCATCCTCCATACGGAACTTCTTATCTTTCATTTCTGTCTCTGTCGGAGCACCGACGCGGATGACCGCTACGCCGCCGGCGAGTTTTGCAAGTCTCTCCTGAAGCTTCTCACGGTCAAAGTCAGATTTTGTCTCAGCGATCTGAGCCCTGATCTGAGATACGCGGGCCGCAATCTCTTCCTTGGCGCCGAGGCCGTCTACGATAACGGTATTGTCCTTTGTCACCTTGACGGACTTGCAGCGGCCAAGCTGATCCATCGTGACATCTTTCAGCTCGATGCCGAGCTCATCGGACACTACCGTGCCGCCTGTGAGGACCGCGATGTCCTTAAGCATATCTTTTCTTCTGTCGCCATAGCCCGGTGCCTTTACGGCAACAACATTGAATGTGCCGCGCAGCTTATTTACGATCAGAGTTGTGAGTGCTTCGCCCTCCACATCCTCAGCAATGATAAGAAGCTGTGCACCGCTCTTTACGATCTGCTCGAGAACCGGAAGGAGATCCTGGATATTGCTGATCTTCTTGTCAACGATCAGTACGAACGGATCCTCAAGGTTTGCTTCCATCTTCTCCATATCGGAGCACATATATGCAGAAATATAACCGCGGTCGAACTGCATACCTTCTACGAGGTCAAGCTCATCTACCATGGTCTTGGACTCTTCAATTGTGATAACGCCGTCTTTTGAAACCTTTTCCATAGCATCGGCGATCATAACGCCTACCGCATCGTCACCTGCGGAAACAGCTGCAACGCGCTCGATCTGCTGCTTGCCGCTTACCGGCTTGCTCATAGCGACAAGTGACTTTACAGCAGCGTCTGTAGCCTTCTTCATGCCTTTACGAAGGATGATCGGGTTAGCGCCTGCCGCAAGATTGCGCATACCTTCCTGTACCATTGCCTGTGCAAGCACTGTCGCGGTTGTTGTACCGTCACCGGCCACATCATTTGTCTTTGAAGCAACTTCCTTGATGAGCTGAGCGCCCATATTCTCGAAACCGTCTTCAAGATCGATTTCCTTGGCAATCGTAACACCGTCATTTGTAATTGTCGGGCCGCCGTATGTCTTCTCAAGAACTACATTCCTGCCTTTAGGTCCCAGTGTTACGCGAACAACATTCGCCAGTTTATCTACGCCTGCCTGGAGCGCTTCTCTTGCTTCTACGCCATATTTAATCTCTTTAGCCATAATTCATCAGTCCTCCTCTACAACTGCAAGAATATCGCTCTGACGAACGATCGTATATTCTTCATCGCCAAGCTTCACATCTGTTCCTGCATATTTTGAATAAATAACTACCTGTCCGACCTTGACATTCATCTCGACCTTCTCACCGTCTACGATTCCGCCCGGTCCTACAGCGATAACTTCTGCCTGCTGCGGTTTCTCCTTAGCCTGTCCGGAAAGAATAATGCCGGACGCCGTCTTCTCTTCAGCTTCCTTCTGCTTCAGAACAACTCTGTCGCTGAGCGGTACTAATTTCATAATAAAGCCTCCTTATGTGAATACTTCTAATGAGCTTTTTGGATAATCTGTTAGCACTCAATTATATGGAGTGCTAACATCTGTAAGATAATATACTCCGACACTTCTTTAATGTCAACAACAATTTTTATTTTTTATCTCGAAGCAAAAAACTGCCATACCGTGTTCACACAGCATGGCAGCCTGATAATTCGAATGAATAAATTATTTCTTATCTCTTTTAAGCTTTATATCTTCCAGTTCCTCAAAGATATAGTCATTCAGAACTTTAATGTAGGTTCCTTTCATACCGGAAGACCGCGACTCTATAATTCCCGCACTCTCGAACTTGCGAAGAGCATTGACGATCACCGATCTCGTTATTCCGACACGGTCAGCAATCTTGCTCGCTACCAGGATGCCTTCCTTGCCGTCGAGCTCATCGAAAATGTGAATAATAGCTTCCAGCTCAGAGAAAGATAATGTTGAAAATGCAGATTTGACAACCTGCTTTTTACGTGCCTCCGCAGCATTCTCTTCATCTACGGACCTCATCATTTCGAGACCCACTACCGTAGTGCCGTACTCGCTCACAATTATATCTTCAATATCAAACGGGTCGCCGGAGCGATAGCAGAAAACAGTACCGAGTCTCTCACCGGCAATGTCGATCGGATTGATAATTGCTACATACCTGGAGATATCTCCGCCTTCAAAACCGAGCGTGATCAGGTTAACATTTTCCTTTGTAGAAAGAACCCCCAGAAAGCGCTCGTTCAAAAGCTTGTCGATAAACTCTCCGACGTTGTTCGAGAGGAGTTCCGTGAGCTCATCTACGCCGTCGCATTTGCCAACTCCCAGTACTTTTCCCTTTTTACTGATAACAAGGATATTCGACTGCAAAGTCTCCACCATAACTTTACAGATGTCATTAAATACGACTTTTGAGCTGCTTGTATTGTGCAGCAGTTTATTAATCTTTCTTGTTTTGTCCAAAAGCTGTACACTCATCTCACAATACTTCCTTTCCGCTATAAAAACCGGCCTGCCTGAAATCATAAGACAATTCTGTCAGAGTCCTTCGACAAAGAAACTAATGTCTTCCTCCGCTGTAATAAATTATCTGAAATTTTTTTCAAACGTCTCATGATATGCAGACAAGGCACATATATAATGTGATATATACTTTATTCTCTGACATTGATAGTAGCACAAAAATACCGTCAAAACAACTGTTTTGACGGTATTTTCTGATTATTCTCAATATTGTGTTCAAGAACGCCTCGGCGTTCCTGCCGCGACATGCGCGGGACCAAGGCGCCTTCCACTGCGCACGTATGCGATCCGCCGGATTTCAGGCATTTTCGGAATGACCGCAGTTATTATCCGCACATACCAGCTTATTTCCCTTCTGAGTCATATAACCGCCGCACTCCGGACATCTTTTTTCGACCGGACGCGTCCATGACATGAATCCGCATTCAGGATTATTCTCACAGCCGAAATATCTTCTGCCTTTTCGCGTTCTCTTCAATACGATCTCACCGCCGCAGTCCGGACATTTGACACCGATCGTCTCGAGATAAGGTTTGGTATTACGGCATTCCGGAAATCCGGGACACGCGAGGAACTTTCCGTGGGGACCGTACTTGATCACCATCAATCTGCCGCAATTCTCACAGACGACATCACTGACCTCATCTTCGATTTTGACCTTGTCCAACTCTGCTTCTGCTTTTTTGACCGCCTCCTCAAGATCCGGATAAAAGTTTTCGATAATCGTTTTCCACTGTACCTTGCCTTCGGCAACTCCGTCAAGAAGCGTTTCGAGATTTGCTGTGAAATGGACATCAACGATCTGCGGGAACTCTTTACACATTATATCGTTGACCACCTCACCGAGTTCCGTTATGTATAGATTTTTCTGTTCCTTCGTTATATATCTTCTCGTGAGAATTGTTGAAATCGTCGGCGCATAGGTGCTGGGCCTTCCGATACCCAGTTCCTCCAATGCTCTTACCAGCGATGCCTCGGTGTAATGCGCAGGCGGCTGAGTAAAATGCTGCTCCGGCTTCATCTCCATGAGCGTAAGCGGCGTCTCCTTCGTGAGGCTCCCGATTGCCTTATTACCGCTCATCTTTTCATCCTCTTCCGTAGTATAGACGTCCATAAATCCGGCCTTGGCGAGTCTGGATGACGATGCGGTAAAAATATACTGTCCTCCGCGGATCTTTACAGATGCGGTCTCATAGACTGCATTTGCCATTCGGCTGGCTGTAAATCGTTTCCAGATGAGCTGATATAATCTGAACTGGTCTCTTGTCAGAGACTCCTTCACTTTAGCCGGCGTTCGCGATATATCCGTCGGACGTATCGCTTCGTGAGCGTCCTGAGAGTTCCTGTTTGCATTTTCGCCGCTGAAAGAACCCACAGACTCCGGTCCGTAAACATTACCGATATACTGTCTGGCCGCAGTGTCCGCCTCGACGGCGATACGTGTCGAATCAGTTCTCAGGTATGTGATCACGCCGACCGTTCCCTCACCTTCAATATCTACGCCTTCATAGAGCTGCTGCGCTATGCGCATCGTTTTGGATGTTGAGAAATTAAGCGTCTTCGCAGCCTCCTGCTGAAGTGTACTGGTCGTGAACGGAAGAGGCGGCTTTCTGGTACGCTCGCCCTTCTTCACTTCCGTGATCTCCCAGTCAGCGCCGTCCAGTTCTCTCAGAACTTGGTTTACGTCCTCCTCTGAGGTGAGATTCATCTTTTTGTCATTTCCGTAAAAATGTGCCGTCAGCGGCTTTTTTGAACCCGGTATATCAAAATCCGCATCAAGAGTCCAGTATTCTGACGGGACAAATGCCTCTATTTCTTTCTCCCTGTCCGCAATAATGCGCAGAGCAACGGATTGGACACGTCCTGCCGAAAGACCGCGTTTTACTTTCGCCCAGAGAAGGGGCGAAATCTGATATCCCACCATTCGGTCAAGGACACGCCTTGCCTGCTGCGCATCAACGAGATTCATATCGATATCGCGCGGATTTTTCAGAGACGCCTTGACTGCGTTCTTGGTTATCTCGTTAAACGTTATACGGCGCATCTTCTCTTCATCCAGCTTCAAAGCCGTTACAAGATGCCACGAAATAGCTTCACCTTCGCGGTCAGGGTCAGTCGCAAGAAAGACCTTATCCGCCGCCTTGGCAGATTTTCTGAGTTTTGCCAGAAGCTCTCCCTTTCCGCGGATCGTTATATATTTCGGTTCAAAATCATGCTCAACGTCAATACCCATCTGGCTTCTCGGCAGATCCCTCACATGACCCATGGACGCCGCCACTTCATAGTTGGAACCGAGAAATTTCTTTATGGTCTTGACTTTGGCAGGGGATTCTACAATAACAAGATTCTTTGCCAAACTTTACCTCCTAATGAAACAGCATCATGGCTTTCCGTTAAGAACCGCGTAACCTGCACCGTGTACGCTTTCCTTTCCGAAAGAATCAGCCTTCCGCTGTCTGAGTAACGCTATTATGTCTGAAGTATTAAAAGCCTCCGGCGGATCACAGACATGCACAGTAGAAGGCGCTTACGCGCCGCGCGCGTCGCGGTAAGAACGCCGAGGCGTTCTTGAATACTCCTGATGTCACCGGGCCTGAATAATATTCCCCATACTCCGACAGTTCCAAACTATACAACAAAAAAAATGCACTGACAAGATATAAAAAACAATTTTAAAAAGGATAGTCCGACTATGTTGAACTATCCCTGAAATATTGATCATTGTCCCGGTTTATTTATTAGGATCAAGAGTTACCCCCTGATGCTTGTCACCCTTGGGATTCTTACCGTACTCATAATCATTGCCCGGAAGAACCGCGTTAAGAATTATGCCTGCAATCGAAGCAATTGCAAGACTTGTAAGCGTGATCGATGTGCCCGCAATTTCAAAAGTAAGGCCGTCAGCAAAGCCGAGACCGCACACGAGTATGACCGCGCAGATGATCAGGTTGCGGCTGTTCGTCAGGTCAACACGATTCTCGACGACATTGCGGATACCGATTGCAGAGATCATGCCGTAAAGAATAAAACTGACTCCGCCGATAATGGAAGCCGGAAGCATTGTGATGAGACCGGCAAATTTCGGCTCAAAGCTCAGGATAACGGCGAAAATAGCCGCAAGTCGGATCACAGACGGATCATAGACCTTGGAGAGCTCAAGAACGCCTGTATTCTCACCGTAAGTCGTGTTGGCCGGCCCTCCGAAAAATGCGGAGAGCGAAGTTGCAAGACCGTCACCGATCAATGTGCGGTGAAGGCCCGGATCCTCGATAAAGTTCGATCCGACTGTCGCGGAAATCGCGGACATATCTCCGATATGTTCCATCATCGTTGCGATGGCAATCGGTGCCATAACAAGGATGGATGTAATGTTGAACTTGCAGATAAAGAAATCAGGCACGCCTACCCAGGCGGCGGAGGCAACATTTGAAAAGTCAAGAATTGCGCTGCCGTCCGGATTGTGAATCCCGGTAAGATACATAATAAACGCGACGAGATAGGAAACGACGACACCCATCAGAATAGGGATAATGCGGAACATTCCCTTTCCCCAGATGTTAAATACGATAATAATCGAGAGTGCAATGAGTGCAAGGAACCAGTTCGTACTTGCGTTTCCGATCGCCGAACCTGCGAGCGAAAGACCGATGCAGATGATGATCGGGCCCGTGACGACAGGCGGAAGATACTTCATTACACGCTTTACGCCGACAAACCGGATAATCAGAGCAAGAATCACGTAAAGGAGTCCTGCCACAACAATTCCACCGCATGCGTAGGGAAGTTTCTCACCGTATGTCATATCTTTGAAAATACCGCTTTTCAGATTCGCTACCGTAGCGAAACCGCCGAGAAAGGCGAAGGAAGAACCGAGGAATGCCGGAACCTTCATCTTGGAGCAGAGATGGAAGAAAAGGGTCCCCACGCCCGCAAAGAAAAGTGTGACCTGAATCGAAAGGCCTTCTCCGTGAAAATAGGTGTTGACCAGAATCGGAACCAGAACGGTTGCACCGAACATCGCGAACAGATGCTGAAGACCAAGTATCAGCATTTTCAGCTGGCCCAGCGCGCGGGCGTCATAGATGGCGTCCGTGTTAGGTGTGTTGCTCATGTAAAAACCTCCTCATTTAAAGACTGTTGACATCTTCAAACGACAGGATACCACTCTGAATGTTAGAAGTACAGAACTTTTTTCTTTTATGGCGCGGGGTCTGTCTCTGTCCGGCAGAAGAAAAAGTCTTTTCATTCGGCGGGGTAAACGTTATAATGAGAACATGTCAGGGGCGTTCTGCCCGAATTTTTCCCTTTTTTTTACAATTAAATACTTGAAGATGAAGGAGATATACTATGTTCAATCGTGTACTATCTGCCGCAATTGTGGGGATTGAAGTAATCCCCGTTCAGGTCGAGGTCGATGTCAGCGATGGTCTTCCTCAGTTCACTATGGTCGGAAGCCTCACAGGTCAGGTCAGAGAAGCAGAGGACCGTGTCCGCACCTCGCTGCGCAATATAGGTATCGCACTCCCGCCGAAAAAGATCACTGTCAATCTGTCACCGGCAGACGTTTTGAAGAACGGATCGGGTTTCGATCTTCCCATAGCTCTGGGTATTCTTGCAGGTGAACAGAAAATTCCGTCTGATTCACTGAACAGCCTTATGGCGGTCGGAGAATTGAGCCTTAACGGAGACATCAATCCCGTAAACGGGATTCTTCCCGCCGCCCTGCTGGCAAGAAAGCTCGGTGTGAATACAATGCTCGTGCCCTGCGAAAATGAAAGAGAGACTCAGGTCGTGACCGGAATGGATATTGTGGGTTTTCGAAGTATTAAAGAAGTTCTTGAATTTCTGAGGCACGGAACGCTGCCGGAAAACGAAAGCTCTGCCTTCACTCCGACGGAACTCAATAAATACAATGTGGATTTTGCGGATATTCGCGGCCAGGAGGGAGTTAAGAGAGCTGCCACCGTGGCCGCTGCGGGGTTCCACAATCTGTTAATGATAGGTCCCCCGGGCTCAGGCAAAACAATGATAGCAAAACGCATCCCTACGATCATGCCTCCTCTGACGCGGGAGGAGAGTCTTGAAATTTCTCAAATTTATTCCGTTGCCGGACTTTTGAGTCCGGAACGACCTTTTTTGGGAACCAGACCGTTCCGCTCCCCGCATCACACTATGACAGCACAGGCGCTCGCCGGAGGGGGGAGAATACCCAAACCGGGAGAACTGACTCTCGCTCATCGCGGAATCCTCTTTCTGGATGAGATGCCCGAGTTCCGCAGAAGCTCTCTGGAAACACTGCGGCAGCCGCTTGAGGACAGAGAAATCATTATCGCGAGAACGACGGGTACGTTTCGTTTTCCGGCAGCATTTCTTCTGCTTGCGGCAATGAACCCCTGCCCCTGCGGTCACTTCCCGGATATGAACCGCTGTACCTGCAGACCGAACGAAATCTCAGCCTACATGCACAGAATATCACGTCCGTTAATAGACCGTATAGATTTGTGCGTAGAGTGTCCGGCAGTATCATTCGAGGATCTGACCGGAAAACATGAGCGGGGGCGCACATCTTCTGAGATACGTGAAGATGTGTGCGCTGCGCAAATGCGGCAGAAAATCAGATTTGCCGGAAGCGCTGTCCATTTTAACTCTGAGATACCTGCGAATAAGCTGGACGAATACTGTCCGATGAATGCGGACGCCGCGCGTCTGATGCGGAGAGCATTTGAACAGATGCACCTCTCTGCGAGGGGGTATCACAGAATCATCCGGGTCGCAAGAACAATCGCCGATCTTGACGGAGAGGAGATTATTCGCGAGAAGCACGTTTCCGAAGCCATATGCTACAGGACGATCGACAAGAAATATTGGAGATTATGAAAATGAATCAGAACATAATTACAATTAGAAGAAACTCTACACATTATCCCGCCAGATTTGACTCCCTTCCCGATAAACCGGACCTGCTTTATGTGATAGGAGAACTTCCGGATGATCATGCTCCGTCGGTAGCAATCATAGGTGCCAGAATGTGCAGCCGGTACGGTCATAATACCGCTTTCACTTTCGGCAAAAAACTGGCTGAAAAGGGTGTCTCAGTCGTCAGCGGCATGGCTCTGGGCATCGACGGTGCTGCTCAGGAAGGCGCACTTGCGGGAGGGGGAAAGACGTACGCGGTTCTGGGATGCGGTGTGGATGTATGCTATCCGAGATCGAATACAAATCTGTATAATCAGATTCCCGGTCACGGAGGTATTCTGTCGGAACTTCCGCCGGGAACAAAACCGTTAAGATATAATTTTCCTCTTCGCAACAGGCTTATCGCCGCTCTTGCCGACGTCGTGATCGTCGTTGAAGCGCGTAAAAAGTCAGGATCTCTCATCACGGTGGACTATGCTCTTGAACAGGGAAAAAGTGTTTACGCTGTTCCGGGAAGAGTCGGGGACGCTCTTTCCGACGGCTGCAATTTTCTGATTGCCCAGGGTGCAGGTATTGCGTGGTCTGTCGATGCGATCCTTGAAGAACTCGCCATGCAGTCATCTCTTTCAAATGCAGCAAAGGCCTCACGGAAGGCTTGCGCAGCGAAAGCACGCACCGCATTCGCAGAGAGCGGTTATCCTGATAAAGGTGCGGATAGTAAAGAGTATATCTCCGCAGAGGATTTACAGAACGATGACTTGCAATATGAATGTATTATGCCGGAAGGCATTGAAAAAGAATCCGTCAAAGGGAAAATACTGTGCGCGTTGAAAAACGATGAGCGCACGCAAAATGAACTGGCAGGTATGCTCGGGGTCTCCGTGGCAGATCTGAACGCTGCAATCGGTGAGATGCTGCTTTACGGATACATAGATGAGGTCGGCAGGGGACGGTACGTGCGTGTGCGATAAGCACGAATAAGTGACAGCAAAACGGCGTATGTACCGTACAGATCACGATTACATACACCGCTGTTTCGTCAACACGGAAAACATCCCGTCTTACTTTTCATTCGGGCACCGCAAAATATCCCACGGCTCCGCCTCCGCCTCAAGGCGTATATGGAGCTCCTGCTTCGGATGCGGAGCTGATTCCATCGCATTGCCTTCCCCGTCATACAGTGCAAGAACTTTCGTTTTCACGTTCCGGCCGTCCGGCTTCATGATCTCAATCGTGTCTCCGACACAGAACTTATTTTTCTGTTCCGTTACGGCGTCTCCGTTCCGGTCAATATTTCTGACGATTCCAAGGAATGTATAGTTATTTATATACGTATTATTATCGTATATCTGATCTTCCTTGTCCGGCCGCCCGTAGAAAAATCCCGTCGTGAATTTGCGGTATGTACAGTCAGCAATCTGATCACGGAGCCAGGGCAGCCTTTTCTCATACTCCTTCGGATCCCGTTCATACGCATCCATGGCAAGTCTGTATGTTCTTGCGCAGGTCGCCACGTAGAGAGCAGTCTTCATACGTCCCTCTATCTTAAAGCTGTCGATGCCTGCCTCATAGAGATCCGGCAAATGTTCTATCATGCACAGGTCTTTGGAATTGAATATGAAGGTTCCCCGCTCATTCTCCTCGATCGGCATATACTCGCCCGGTCTCGTTTCTTCCATGACAGCATATTTCCACCGGCATGGGTGCGTACAGAGACCCCTGTTGGCGTCGCGTCCCGCAAGATAACTTGACAGCAGACATCTGCCCGAGTAAGAAATACACATCGCACCGTGGACAAATGACTCGATCTCGAGTTCATCGGGAATATGAGCCCGAATGTCTCTTATCTCGTTCAGAGAAAGCTCACGTGCGGTAACGATTCTCTTTGCTCCCAGCTCATGCCAGAAAAGACAAGTCTCATAATTGGTATTGTTGGCCTGTGTGCTGATATGAAGCTCCAGCCCGGGTGCGTTCCGCTTTGCGAGCATGAACATTCCCGGATCGGCAATGAGAACTGCATCCGGCTTTATCTCAGCAAGTTCCCTGAAATAAGCGGCTGCGCCGGCAAGGTCCGAATCGTGGGCAAAGATGTTCGCTGTCACATACACTTTTGCCCCATGTGCATGGGCAAATGCGATCCCCTCTTCCATCTCGCTGCGCGTAAAATTTCTCGCTTTGGCCCTCAGCCCGAAAGCTTCGCCTCCGATATATACGGCATCCGCCCCGTACAATACCGCTACTTTCAAAACATCCAGACTGCCTCCCGGCAGAAGAAGTTCCGGTCTTCTCATAATGACTCCTCTCAACATTTCTTTACTCAGATAAGTACGAAACTCATCATACCGGTAAATTGTATGAACCGTTCAGACGATCCGATGCGGACTCAGAACTTCTTTACCGTCAGCGCCAGCCCGTCCCCGATCGGCAGGATAGTAGTGACAAGGTCGTCCCTGTGCGTCAGCTCATACAGATATTCCCGCATTCTTTTATAGATGGTCCGGTTGCGCCGCTCTACCGCATAGTGCGACTCAAGAATATCCCCTTCCTGAAGCACATTGTCGGATACGAGCATGCCACCCTTCCTGAGGGTCCTCAGGACATCCGGCAGAAACCTTATATACTGCCCTTTAGCAGCATCCATAAAAACAAAATCATACGGTCCTTCAAGAGTAGGCAAAACATCCGTTGCATCCCCGAATATCAAGTCTACCCGATCCGACACGCCGGCCCGCCTGAAATTATCCAGGGCAGGTTCGATTCTTTTTTCATAATTCTCGATCGTTGTGATATGTGCCTCAGAGTTTTCACACATAAGAATCGCGGAAAATCCGATGGCAGTTCCTACCTCCAGAATTTCCGCGGGTTTTATCTGTGTGAGAAGGACTCGAAGAACGCTTTGCGTCTCATGGCGGATAATCGGAATGTAACTCTCCCGTGCTTCCTTTTCAAGCCCGGTCAGAAAATCCGAATTTCCTGTATCCAGCGATGCGAGAAAGATTTTCATTCTCTCCGCCTCTGTCATAATATCCTTCCTGTTATCGTAATGCTCAGATACACACCGATGGCTGATCGGCGAGGCGTCCCTGATCGCGGTAAAACGCCTTTCGGGCGATCATTTTCTTCCCTCTGTCTGTGTATCCGTCTCCGTGCTCTCGTCATCCTGCTCGGGCTGGCCCTCCGTATCTACTCTGGCCAGAATTTTCAAAAGCTGTGACGGCGTCAGCTTCGGGCTCATATAATACCGCCCCGGCTGAAGATTTCCGTGATAAACAGAGAACCTTTCCTGAAGCAGAAAGATGTACCTGTTCTCTATAAGGCCGTTATCCTCCAGGATAGATGCGATTTTAAAGGTAGAGGCGTCTTTCGGAATCTCTACCAGCACGTCTGAGGTCGCTTCCGCATTCACCGGTCTCTCGTTGAAGATAGAGTACCCGATTTTATAGGAATACCGTGCAATGAAAATAAAGTAGATTATGACCAGCACAATTAAAAGGAGCTTAATAATTCCCTTAGCGCCCATCACCGTTACTATGTATGTGACATCATTTTTCTTGTTTTTTGCCATATACACCCCTCATCACATATTCGGAGGATCGATTCCGACCGCGCCTACAAGCTGGCGATAAACGTTTCTTACCTGCATGCACAGCTCTGTCTCCGCCTCAAGGTATGCATTGACCTCCGGTATTTTATGCATCTCCTGATACATCTTCTGCAGTTCTTCCGTTTTTTCAAGCAGCTCACCTTCGCTCGGCTCATTATATAACCGGAATATATCTCCCCGGAGCTTATCTAACTTTTCCGATAATCCCGGGTATTTTTTCAAAGCTTTTTCGCACTTTCGAAAACGCTTATACGCAGAGCCGCTTTTTACACTTTCAATAAGTTCCGCAGTGCTTTTTTCAATACTGCCCATCTATCCGTCCTCCAACCTCAACGCATTCGGTCATGGGCAGGCTTCCATTATGATCGGTAAAATCATCGGTCTCCTCTGTGTCCGTCTCCATACGAATCCGCTGAGATCATCTTTTATTTCAGTCTTTATTTTAGACCAGTCTGTTACCCTTCGATCCAGGCATCTCCAGACTGCATCTTCCACTGTCCTCATCGCTTCTTCCAGTAGATCTTCCGATTCCCTGACATATACAAATCCCCTCGAAACCAGATCCGGTCCCGCCAACAAGCGGTTCGTATACTGCTCGAGCGTGAGCACAACTATTATTATACCATCTTCTGACAGTCTCTGTCTGTCTCTTATAACAATATTTCCCACATCGCCTACGCCGAGGCCGTCCACGAGAATCGTCCCGGTCTGTACCTTACCGATGATCTTGGCTTTCTCCTCGCTGATCTCGAGAACATCGCCGGAGTGCAGAATAAATATGTTGTCTTTCGGAATACCGAGAGATTCCGCGACCGCAGCCTGCGCCCTGAGATGCCTCATTTCCCCATGTACGGGAATCGCATACTTTGGCTGTACGAGCGAATAGATCAGCTTAATGTCTTCCTGGCATGCATGTCCCGAAACGTGTGCATCTTCAAAAAGAACCGTAGCGCCGATCTCAGCCAGCTCATTGATCACATTGGATACCGCCTTTTCATTCCCGGGAATCGGATGTGATGAGAAAACGATTACATCACCGGGCATGATCTTGACTTTCTTGTGAAGATTTGCGGCCATGCGCGACAAAGCGGCCATGGATTCACCCTGGCTTCCGGTCGTCACAAGAACTGTCTTCTCCGGCGGATAATTTCTGAGCTCATCCAATGTGATAAGAGTGCCGTCAGGAACATCAACATAACCTATTCTGATCGCCGTCCCGATTACGTTCAGCATCGAGCGTCCTTCCAGGCACACCTTCCTGCCATACTTTGAAGCCGAGTTTATAATCTGCTGGACCCGGTCAATATTGGAAGCAAACGTCGCGATAATCAATCTGGACTTCGAATATTCCGAAAAAATTCTGTCAAATGTAGCTCCCACTGTCTTCTCTGACATAGTATGACCCGGCCGTTCGGCATTCGTCGAATCACACAACAGAGCAAGAACGCCCTTCCGGCCTATTTCCGCGAACCGGGGCAGATCTATTGCATCTCCGAAGACAGGGGTATAATCTACCTTGAAGTCTCCGGTATGTATGACTATTCCTCCGGGCGTATAAATGGCGAGAGCCGCCGCGTCCTGAATGGAATGATTGGTCTTGATAAACTCGACCTGAATTTCCCCGAAATCAACAGTATCCCCGAATTCAACAATTTTTCGGGGTATCGTCTGAAGCATGTTATGCTCTTCAAGCTTGTTCTCTATCAGAGCCATCGTGAGTTTCGTCGTATAAATGGGTACATTAATCTTACGGAACACATACGGTATTCCTCCGATGTGATCCTCGTGTCCGTGTGTGATTACAAATCCCCTGACTTTGCTGTAGTTTTCTTCAAGATATGTCGTATCCGGAAGCACAAAATCAATGCCGAGCATGTCGTCCTCGGGGAAAGCCATTCCGCAATCTACGACCACTATGCAATCTCCGTACTCGAAAGCCGTAATATTCATTCCGATTCTTTCGAGCCCTCCGAGCGGGATGATTTTCAATTTCTCTTCCCGGAGATGTGAAGATTCATGCTTTGTCCCCTGAGTGCGGATATTCACGTTCCCTCTTCTGTTGTCCTGGTTAATCAAATATGTCCTCCGTTTCGTTCAAAGCTGAATTTCAACGTCGTCATCCAGGAGTTCCGTAAATATCTTCATCAAAGCCTCAAGGAGAGCATCGTCCTCCACCGGGACATATTCTGCCTCCTGAGACGACTCATCGGAAATATCTTCCAGTATCAGAGCTTCCGCATCTCCTTCCGCCGAATCCGCTACAAGAAGGTAATCGGTTCCGTTCAGGCGCGTCTGCTCCACGACGTAAAATTCATGATCATTGTTACTTTCATCTTTAAAAATAATTGATTCGACTCTCATATATCCTCCGGTTCGGCTTATCAGCCCTTCACGTTCCTCATCAGTCAAAACAATTATTCATAATGTATCCTGTTGCAGCGCGCTGCCCCTGTCGCTGCCACAGGAACCATTATGAATTTTATATCCACAGGTTCTCTTCAACTTCATCCCTTTTATAGAAGCCGGCATTCAGCCTGTCCGGTTCAGGTATGACCGACATAACACGGCTGTCCGCAAAGTCCGTTATTGTGCGGCTCCATCCACGGACGCACTGTTCCTGTCAGACAGGCCGTTAAGATAATCCTGAAGGATTATCTCCGCCGCGATCATATCCACGTACTTTCCGAAATCGCAGCGGGGTATTCCGCATTCTCTCATGATCTCATCGGCTTCTACTGTCGTGAGTCTTTCATCCACAAGAAAAACAGGGACATTCAGACGTTCCTCCAGCTCCTTTTTGAACGCGAGAGTTTTTTCCGCCCTGTCCCCAATTGAATCATCCATATTAAGAGGATAGCCGAGCACAACGGACTCTACCGCGTACTCAGCAGCCAGTTCCTCTATTCTACGGAATGTCCGACGCAGGTGGTTTTCTTTCGGGCGCCGTATAATTTCAAGTCTCTGCGCGGTCATTCCCAACATATCAGAGACAGCCACTCCGACTGTCTTAGACCCATAGTCCAGTCCCAGAATTCTCATCAGTCCTCCGGGTCCTGCCATGAGCGATTTCTGATGTAAGCTCTGAGAAGCTCCTCAACGAGTTCATCGCGCTCGACCTTCATGATCATGCTTCTTGCATTCTTATAACTTGTAATATATGTAGGATCTCCGGACATAATGTAACCCACGATCTGATTGACCGGATTGTAGCCTTTTTCCGCCATTGCGTTATAAACCACATTCAGCACATCCTTTACATGAATTTCCGGTCCGGATTTCACTTTCCAGTATTGTGTGTTTCCCAAATCTGCCATAACGTAACCTCTCTTATATCTCACCCCGCGGAATCAACTCCGCAAACTACATACTTATTCACATTTTACACTTAAAAAGCATTTTAGTAAAGCTATCATTTGCAAATGTCGTCGGACGCCGCCAGAAGCTCACCTGCAGGCGTGCCGGTATGCGGGATCACTGTAATAATCTGATTTGCCGGATCCCCATCCATTCCGACAAGGACCGGAACATACTCTCTCGTGTATCCCCTCATGAACTTCTCGCCGTTATAGAGGACCCTCTCCTCCAAAAGCACCGAGACAGCTCTGCCGACGAACTCATTTGCGTAAGTCTCGCGCTCCTTTCGGTCAATGTCGAGCAGCACGCCTGATCTTTCCTGCTTCTTTTTCTCCGGAATCTGATCCGGCATCCCGGCAGCCACTGTTCCCCGTCGCACAGAATATTTGAATACATGAGTCCTCGAGAAGTGAATCCTGCTCACAAACTCCACGGTTTCTGCAAATTCCTCCTCCGTTTCTCCCGGAAAGCCCGCTATGATGTCCGTAGTAATCGCAGGTCTGTCAAAATACTTTCGCAGCAGGCAGACTTTTTCCGCAAAATCCTCAGTCGTATACTTTCTCTTCATACGCTCAAGAGTCGCATTGCAGCCGCTCTGCAAAGAAAGATGGAATGACGGACAGAGCTCCGGGATGGACGATATCTTCGTAACGAACTCTTCCGTGATGATTCCGGGCTCCAAAGACCCGAGCCTGATCCGGTCGATACCGGGCACCCCGGCTGCCTTTTCAATCAGATCCGTCATATGCACATTTGTCTCGGCACGCTTTGCATCGGGAGTCTGACAGTTCATCCCCGGATGATCAAAATCCAGTCCGTACGAGCTGATATGTATGCCGGTAAAAACGATCTCCCTGTAGCCTCTCCCTGCCAGCTCTTTCACTTCAGCTATAACATCATCCGGCCGTCGGCTCCTCACGCGCCCCCGCACATAAGGGATCATACAATAAGAACAGAACTGGTTGCACCCGTCCTGAATTTTGACAAATGCCCGCGTATGCTCTCCGACCGGCACAAATCTCAGCTCGTCATACTCCCTGACTTTTCCGATGTCGGTGACAGCTATTTCTTTGGATTGCTCCAGATTTCCGAAATAATTCTCAAGGATCTCCGGAAGCTTTCCTTTTTCATGGTTCCCGACAATAACATCGACAGCAGGATCTTTTTCAAGACGTTCTCCGGAATCATGTACATAACACCCGGCAGCTACAACGACCGCATCAGGATTCATATCCTTGGCCCGGTGCAGCATCTGCCTTGACTTTCTATCTGCGACATTTGTCACAGTACAGGTGTTGATCACATACACATCTGCTCCCGGTGCGAAAGGAACCTCCTCATAACCTGCTTCCAGAAGGCTCTGCCTCATGGCGTCTGTCTCATATGAATTTACCTTACATCCCAGATTGTGGAACGCTGCTTTCCTTCCCATTTCACACTCCAAAACTTAAAAAAAACGTAATGTTTGCCGGGTTCTTTTCACTTGACTTGTCTGATGATTCCTCATATTATGGAGTCAGCAACAGATTTTTACTGACAATACAGGAGGATTCCGTATCTATGAAAACAATTAAAGTAGCTTTGAACTCCATCGACCGAGTCAAGAAGTTCGTAAACGATATTAACCGTTTTGATTCGGACTTTGATCTTGTTTCCGGACGTTATGTTATTGACGCCAAGTCAATCATGGGCATCTTCAGTCTTGATCTCTCAAAGCCGATCGACCTCAATATTCACGCTGAAGGCGATAAGCTTGATGTTATCCTGAAATCTCTTGAACAGTATAAGATCTGATGCAAGTCCTGCCCGGGAACGCATCGATTTTCTCTCTGACTGCTTTTAATCTCTCTGACCGGACACTGCTGCGCCGATTTTGATCCGGCGCAGCATTTTTTATTCACTCCGCAGAGCATCTATCGGATTCAGATTCGCTGCCTTTACGGACGGCAGAATCCCGAATATTATCCCGATCAGCATCGAAAAAGCCACGCTCAATATTATAGCCGGCACTGAAATGGAGACCGGTGTTTCCGTGACTCTTGATATTATCTGAGAGAGTATTATTCCCACTGCGACCCCGATCACACCTCCCATACTGGTCAGCACCGCTGACTCCGTAAGGAACTGAAGAAGAATCGTCCTCTTTCTTGCCCCGATCGCTTTTTTGAGTCCTATCTCCGAGGTCCTCTCCGTAACAGAGACAAGCATAATATTCATGACTCCGATGCCGCCGACCAGAAGCGCAATGCTTGCTACCCAGATGAGCAGATTGTTCGTGCTTGCACTGAGTTCCTGCTTATTTCTGGCTTTCTCCAGAAGATCCTCCGCATGATACGCTATCTCACTGCCGCCGCTCACAGACTTATTCATAATACTCTCCGCATCGCGTCCCACCGAGCTCATATCCTCCGTGCGGACTGCACGCACAGAGCAGTTCTCGGGTTCATCATATCGGAATACAATAGGCCAGCTGGCATCAGGCATGATCACCAGTCCGTACTCCTCCTGTGTATAAGTCATATAATCTTCAAAGGACTCTATAACAGGCTGGAACTTATCTGCTTTTCGGATAAGCCCCACTACAGTAAAAGGCTCGGATCTGACTTCGACAATTTTCCCGACGGCATTCTCATCCGGAAAAAGCAGTCCGGCCGCTGTCTCATCCAGAAGCAACACTTTATGGAAGAGCCTGTAATCCTTATCTGTAAACGGTCTCCCGCAATAGACTTCATAGCCGCACGTAGAAAGATAATGCGAATCAATTCCCAGTGCCCTGGCGCTGCTAAGCGATGCATTGGCACTTGATACCCCGTCCACATAGGATCGCGTCACATAAAAAGTAGCATCTGCCGCTTTGGGAAGAGCTCTGATAGAATCCTTCTGTTCATCCGAAACCGGAGTAACGCCGGCAGGCACGCCGGAATCCATGTAATACTCACCGTCACCCTGCCTGAGGGATATGGTAACCGCATTGTTGCCGGCGCCTATCAGATTCCGCATGATCTGTTCGTTAGTTCCCTGAATCGTGGACACGATCGCTATAATTGACGCAATGCCAATAATTACGCCGAGCATGGTCAGGAATGATCTCAGCTTATGCGAGAAGATTCCCTGAAATGCAAGCCGTATGTTTTCTATCATCTGCACCTCCGATCAGGACGCATACAGTTCTTCAACTGTCCCTTCTCTTGTTTCCAGTCCCTCCGACAGGTTCCTGCCGTAAGGAAATGCAATCCAGTCGTCTTCCTCAACGCCGGAAAGAATTTCATATTCATCATAAGACAGTTCTCCGGTAATAACGGTCTCTTTTGTCAGTTTTCCGTCTTCACCGCGTTTCAGCACATACTTCCCGTTTCCGTCTTCACGAATGAAGGCTTTGTTCAGATAGATTCCGTCTGATGCCTGCTCATTCGTCATCTCTTCTCCGAAGTTTCCGTTCAACGTAACCTGAACCCACTCTCCATCGCTTAATACTTCACTGCGCTCGGATATATATATTGTCACGGGATAGTAAGTGGTGCCGTTACCGTAACCGAACATCCCGGATGTGTCGGGATAATTGGAAATGTCGCGTATCCGGCCGGAGAACGACTGACCGGTCGTCCATGACATAATTGAAACGAGTTCTCCCGTCTGCACCTTATCATAGAGATTTTCCGGTAACGCGCTCCTAACGAACAGCCCCTCTGCCGCAGTAACCTGAATGACAGGCACTCCCTGAGCCCCGGCTGCATCCGGATCTGTCAGTGTTTTTACGACGCCGTTCATCTTCGCCTTGACCGAACCTTCCTCCAGTGCCTTCGTTGCAATGATGAGTTTCAAATCAGCTTCCCTCAAATCGAGTTTCAGGGCTTTTACAGTCTGCTCTTCCTGCTTTTTTGCCTCTTTAATTTCTTCTGCCGTCATCTGTGCATCGGAAGGTATCAGACCGAGCGCAGCCGCGATCAGACTGCTGTCTGTTTTAGCGTTTTTGTCAGAATCGCCGGAACCGGAAACTGCCATCGCCGTCATAAGATATTTTGTCGTTAAGTTGACGGTTGTGAACGAAATATCCCGATCCCCGGCTGCCTTATCGTAAACGGTGTATCCTCCGGGTCTTCCCGCTTCAGACACAATGTGCGGAGAAAACATTTCCTCAGGATTATTCTGAGACGCCGAGGGCTGCGTCACATTCGGACTCTTTTCATCGCCGCCGGTATCGCCGGAAGAGTATTCATCCGGTATGTCGGTAACCGTTATCGTAGCGTCCGGTATACCGGTCTCTCCGGGCCCTGCTTCGCCCGTAGGAACTGCGGTAATCTCCTCATCCGATTCATCCGGAATCAGAGATTCTTCCGGAACCTCGGTTTCCGTCGGTTCGCCGGTCGGAGTCACGGTTTCTGTAGGCTGCTGAGAGGGCAGGCCGCTGCCTGTCGGACCCGGGGTTACTGTAACGGTCCCTGACGGAACCTTAGTAGGAGCGGGACTTGGCGTTGCAATATAGTCCTCCACTACTACTTTGGCATTCCAGTCTCTTGCGACGTCAATGAAACCGGCTGCATCCATCTCCCAGGCCTGTATCAATTTTCCGTCCGCCCTGTTTCCGTCGCGGACTTCAAGCTGTATATAGAAAGATCCCTTTCTCTCCTCAGCCAGCTTTTTCATATGGTGTATGAAGGAAGCTTCAATGACAGCACCGTTCGTGCACAGGAATCTATAAGGATTTCCCTCCGCGCCGAGCTGCAATTCGGATCCACTGTTGATTTCGGCGATATATTCCGTAATCTCTTCTTCTGTCATTCCGTCTGTTTCCGCAGGGTCAAGATCATCTGCAGTGATGAGTGTTATATCTTCCCTGTTATAGGCAAGTGAGTCTGAATTCAGAATTTCGTAACAGATTGCATCTTTATACGGAAATTCCTCTTCTCCTGTGCCTTCTTCATCGTCGATTTCGACTATTTCCCACTCACCGTCATCGATATATGAATCTCCGTCTTCGGAGGCCGGTTTCAGTTTTCCGAGAGTCGCGAGATTTCGTGCGGCGACATCCAGCTGCAGCTGTATCTGCTGCCTGGAAAGCTCTTCTTTTTCCACATTCAGCTGGGTTTTTTCGGTGTCATACGTGAGAAGAACATCTCCGACCATTACTTCCTGCCCTCTTCTCACAAGGATCTCCTTGACGACCAGATCCCCGGCAGCATATACATTTTGTGCCGCATCAGCGGTCAC
>CAMYVI010000003.1 GCA_947302185.1 uncultured Lachnospiraceae bacterium | reverse complement strand
TGGTAGCAAAGGCCCAACATGTATTCCATGGCAGCTGATTTTTTACGGGAGTCACAAGACCATAGTCACGCAAGTCATAGCTGGCCGGCAGATCACCTGATGACGAAGCTATCAGTTCCTCCAAAGCTGCATCTTCCTCTGACAGGCCTTCCACAGAATCGGCTTCCTCATCTGCTGCTGAAATGGCTTCTTCCGAATCTTTGAATTCATCTCTTACTGCCTGATTTCCTGCAGAGACATCTGATTCATCTGCCGCTGCCGGAGCTTCAACGGAATTGTCCTCCCTGGCTGCTGCCCCGGCTTCTGTGGAATCGTCTTCCTTAACCGCTTCCTCAGATGCACCCCTTACACCTGCCACACCATCCAAAATAAAGGAATCCTCATAGACTCCCGTTGCCTCTTCCGGCATTGCCATAAGTTCAGCAGCAGGTATCGTTCCGTTCACGATAGCCAGCGCAAGTATAAAACTCAGAAACTTTCTTATCCGGTGCCGCATAACAACCTCCTTGCTTTGAGTTGAAATAAAGTTGTTTAAATTCTAACATATACCTACTTCAAATTCTATCCATAGGTCCTTCTGTAATGAGAGTAAGTAAGATACCTTGATATGCTCCCTTATTGTGTCGCAGACAAAATACGAACAGAGCACGAGCGACTCATAAGCGAGCAGGGTGTGTCCAGGAAATGAAAAATCTATCACCGATGTAAGTTCGATTGTACCGGATAAAAAACAAAGCGGCTATTGACACAGGCGGACAGAATAGGTAGAATGTGAAACCATAAAAGGCAAAGGCGTCTTGGAAGAAATTCCGGGGCGCCTTCTTTTTACTTAGACGATGTCCGTAGCCGGCCGGCACAGTGCACATCGGGCATGGCAAATTAATATCGCACCTGTAAAACAACGGCGTTTTAAGAGATCGGTCCACTCTTGAAATGCCGTTGTTTTATTCTTCATCGCACAATACTCGTGACGTAAGTCTGTGATATGCGCTCAAGGTGACATTCATTTTCATCGTGACTGCAGTCTCACATGAGGTCTTATGTGCGGGACTTAACAAAAGAGAGGGAGAATTATTATGGAGATAACAAGTGAGGTTTTGAAAATACTTGACGGGCAGATATTTGCTGTCTGGTTCCTCATCGGGGCGGCGTTCGTCTTCTGGATGCAGGCAGGATTTGCAATGTGCGAGGCAGGGTTCACCAGAGCAAAAAACGCAGGCAACATTATTATGAAGAACCTGATGGATTTTTGTATCGGTACAGTGATGTGGTTCATATGCGGCGCTTCACTGATGTTAGGGGAAAATGTTCTTCATGGATTCATGGGCGGATTCAGTTTCGATGTGTTCACGCATTACAGCACATTTGACTATTCATCGTTTGTTTTTAACCTTGTATTCTGCGCGACGACGGCAACGATCGTATCGGGTTCCATGGCTGAGAGAACAAAATTCTCAAGTTATTGTATCTATTCAGCTATCATTTCCGCTCTGATCTACCCGATTGAAGCGCACTGGACATGGGGCGGCGGCTTCCTCGCACAGTGGGGATTTCATGATTACGCAGGTTCCAACTGCATTCATATGGTCGGAGGCATCTGTGCCTTTATCGGCGCCTGGATGCTGGGACCGCGAATCGGCAAGTTCGACAGAGATAAGAACGGAAAAGTAACCAAGGTAAACGCATTCCCCGGCCACAATCTTGTCATTGCAGCTCTTGGTGTTTTTATTCTCTGGCTTGGCTGGTACGGATTCAACGGAGCAGCGGCGACGGATGTCCCCACCCTCGGATCTGTTTTTCTTACAACGACGGTCGCTCCTTCAGTCGCGACGGTGACCTGCATGATTTTTACCTGGCTGAGATACGGCAAGCCTGATGTTTCCATGTGCCTCAATGCTTCCCTGGCAGGCTTGGTCGCCATCACAGCACCCTGTGATGTGGCGGATTGCGCGGGCGCAGCGATAATCGGAGTGGTTTCCGGACTCCTTGTAGTGTTCGGCGTATGGTTCAATGACAACGTGACCCATGTCGATGATCCGGTCGGTGCAGTGGCTGTCCATATGGTGAATGGCATATGGGGAACGCTTGCAGTCGGGCTTTTTGCTACGCAGGCCGCGCCGGGATTTGCTTCGGCAGGAATCCGTGAAGGTCTTTTCTACGGCGGAGGATTGTTCCAGCTGGGCAGACAGCTTGGCGGTATGTTCGTGACGGCTGCATGGACGGTCATTATGATCTATATTGCGTTTACTGTCATTAAGCTTACAGTCGGTCTCAGGGTGTCTGAAGAGGAAGAAATCACGGGTCTCGATTCTACAGAGTACGGACTTCCGTCAGCTTATTCCGGATTTGCGATCATGGATATTTCCAATACCATGACAATGAGTATCAACGAGAACACAAATCTCGGGTCGGATGTATATGAGGAAGCATCGCAGGCGAAGCGTGACGCGGCTGTCTCGGTAGTGAGAGCGGACGGTTATGCAGCGGAAGGGGAATCATCTGCTCTGACGGCAATCAATACAGGCATGTCGAAAGTGGTCATTATCGCGAAGCTGTCGAGATATGACAAACTTCGCAAAGCTATGAACGAACTCGGCGTAACAGGAATGACAGTTACACAGGTCATGGGCTGCGGAATACAGAAAGGATCCGGTGAGAAATATAGAGGCATTGAGATTGACATGACCTTGCTTCCGAAAGTAAAAGTTGAGGTCGTAGTCAGCCAGATCCCTGTCGACAAAGTCATTGAGGCAGCGAAGAAAGCATTGTACACAGGTCACATCGGTGACGGAAAAATCTTTGTTTACCCTGTAAGCAAGGTCGTAAAAGTCAGGACCGGAGAAGAGGGTCCTGAAGCTCTGCAGGATGTAGAGTGATGTCATTTCACATTTGTAAATGTAAGGCGGCCTTCCGCACAAAAACCTAAATTTTGTCCGGAAGGCTGCCGGAACGAGGAGGTAGAGATGGCTGCATTTGAACGTGTAAAATCCGGGATACCCGCCATGGATCAGGTTCTCGATAATATCAGAATGGGAGACAATGTAGTGTGGCGTGTTTCTGATTTGAAAGAGTTCCGCTATTTCCTGGATCCGTATATTGAACAGGCAATTGAGGATCATCGGAACATTATTTATGTGCGATTTGCCAGCCATCCGCCCCTGGTCACGGGACATCCGGAAGTCAGGACAGTCCACATCGAGCTTTCGCACAGGTTCGAAAATTTCACAGTAGAGATCCACAATCTGATCGACCGGGAAGGCCGGGATGCATTCTATGTGTTCGACTGCCTTTCGGAGCTTCAGACAGCCTGGTCCACGGACTTAATGATGGGTAACTTTTTCCGCGTGACCTGTCCTTTTTTGTTTGTTCTGGACACGGTAGCGTTTTTCCCGCTGATTCGGGGAAAACATTCGCTGCAGGCGATTGGCAAGATCCGGGATACGACGCAACTTTTTCTGGATGTTTATTCATACGGGGATTCAATCTATATAAGACCGGATAAGGTGTGGAACCGTAATTCGGAGACGATGTTCATGCCGCATTTCTATGATCGTGCACATGGAACCGTGACGCCTCTGCTTGACGGTGTCCGAGCCAGCCGCTTCTATCAGGTCATGAACCGGTATCAAAGACCGGGGGATGAGCAGAACACTGACTTTTGGGATCGCTTTTTTAATCTGACAAAGCAGAGATACGAGATGGGTGCCGATGTTACGGAGGCCTGTGCGCGGATGTGCCGGATCATGATGACGCGCGATGAGAAGATGAGGGGAATGATCCGTGAAAATTTCGGTCCCATGGATTATTTCTTTGTCCGCGATCGAATGATCGGGACCGGTATGATCGGCGGAAAAGCCTGCGGAATGCTGCTGGCTCGAAAAATCATCGAAAATAAGCGACCGGATCTATATGATATCATGGAACCGCACGATTCCTGGTTCGTGGGGTCGGATGTATACTACTCTTATATTGTCGAGAACGGTCTGTGGGATCTGCGGATCCGGCAGCGGCGGGAGGAAGAATACTTTTCACTTGCAAAGCAGTTTTCGGAGGCCCTCCTTTCCGGAAAGTTTTCTCACGAAATGGAGGAACGCTTCTTACTTCTTCTGGAGTATTACGGCAGGGATCCGATCATCGTGAGGTCGAGCAGTATATTGGAAGACGGGTTCGGAAATGCATTTGCCGGAAAATATGAATCTGTGTTCTGTGCAAATACAGGATCCCTCGAAGAACGACTCGAAGAGTTTGAAAATGCTGTCCGGCAGGTCTATGCGAGCACGATGAGCCTGTCGGCATTGGATTACAGAAAGCGCCGCAATCTGGCAGGCCGCGATGAACAGATGGCACTTCTGGTGCAGCGCGTATCCGGCTCTCACTACGACAATTATTATATGCCCTGTGCGGTAGGTGTCGGCTATTCTTACAGCATGTACCGGTTCGATAAGGATATGGATCCTTCGGCCGGAATGCTGCGCCTTGTTATGGGGCTCGGAACATCAGCTGTCGACAGAACGGAGGGGTCTTACCCGAGGCTCGTAAACCTTGACCGTCCGCAGTCTACCAACTTTGTTACGGTAGCGGAGAAGCATCAGTTCTCTCAGCGAAAACTGGAAGTTATTGATAAGGAAAAACGGCGTCTGGAAAAACTGCAATTGCAGGATATTGAGCCAAAGCTGCCGCAGTATCTTAAGAATGCGCTGTTAGAGCATGATTATGAGATCGAGCAGCGCTTCAGCGAGCGCGGTCAGTACCGCTCCGTGATGTTCATTTCCTGCAAGGGACTTGTCAACCGCAGAGAGATGATGACAGGACTTCAGGAGATGATGCATCTTATTCAGAAGGAATATGATCAGCCGGTCGATATTGAATTCACACTGAATCTTTCAGAGAACCGGGAATATATGATCAACTTACTGCAGTGCCGTCCGCTTCAGGCATTTGAAGACACAGGGGAGGTTCTGCTTCCGAAGGTGATACCGGAGGAGAATGTGCTGCTTCACTCTGAGGGCGCTTCTATGGGACTTTCAAGAGCTTTGACCCTTGACCTCATAGTATATGTTGATCCGATTTCCTATTATAAACTTCCGTATGCACAGAAGGATTCCGCAGCCAAAGCCATAGGGCGAATCAACTGGAAGTACCGCAACTCGGGAAAACATATGATGCTGATCGTTCCCGGAAGGGTCGGAACGACATCACCGGAATTGGGGGTTCCGACGACATTTGCCGACATCAGTGAATTCGAGGTAATCTGCGAGCTGTCGGTGTCCGGGGTGGGTTACAATCCCGAGCTGTCATACGGCAGCCATATCTTCCAGGATTTAGTAGAGGCCGGAATCCTGTACACAGCTGTATTTGAAGATAAGCATACGAAAGCGTTTCATCCGGAAAAGCTTCTTGAAGTTCCGAACCTGTTCCGTGAACTTCTCCCGGACGCCGATGGTCTCGAATCAGTGGTTCGGATTTGTGATGTCAGCGAAATGAACTGCAGACTCTATAACGATCTGCGGAATGAGCAGCTCTATTTAATCTCTGACGCAGAATTCTCGTGACTTTAGTCATGAGATGAATGCGCACAATGAAACTTAACCATGCTTTATGCGGGATGTTTATGTTTAATGACTTTTCGTCTCAGACCTCTGACTGCAGCATAAATACCATATCCGACAATTACTCCCAGCGTATTCATAATCAGGTCATCTATATCTGACGCTCTTTGTGGGAACGGAAGCTGAATAACTTCTATGCAAAACGATATGAAGGCACCTGCAGCAACTACTTTTGCAAAACTGTTCAGTTGCCTGTATGCAATCGGTAATACTATGCCGCTTGGGATGAACATAGCTGCATTTCCGGCTACGTTCCATGTGATATCCCGTACACTGCTATATTCCAAAAGATGAACAAGCGGAACGAAATTCACTCTGAAAGGAAAAGCTGTGGCAGAATCAAATACAAGCGGCTGTATATGACCGTCTGCCAGTTCCCTTGGGAAGAAGACAAAACGTATGATCACTGCAAGATTAATATACATCAAAGCCTGAACCGCTTCATGTTTCAGGTTAATATGTCCCTGACGTACCCATACGAATAATCTTATCAGCAGCCAGATACCGGTAAACACCAGCTCTAAACTAATAAAGGATATTTCTATCATTACATTCTCTCCGCTCTTCTGTATTGATTCCTTTTTCTGTATAGCCCAATTCATTTTCACATTGGGATCCGGCGTGTTTACCGGTGGTTTCCGTAATCATTTCCGTCCTTTAGGAGCGTCTCGGTGTTCTCCCCCGCGACGTGTTTTCACTCCCTTTTCAGTATATATTTAATAAGGCTGACAGACAAGTGGCGGCTTGCGCGCGTATCATAGGCTCACGTCACGAGTATTGCGCGATGAAGATTCAAGAACGCCTCGGCGTTCTTGACGCGACATGCGCGGCGCGTAAGCGCCTTCCACTGCGCATGTCTGCGATCCGCCGGAGGCTTTTATTCTTCATCGCGAGATTGTACTCACGATGAAGACGAGTATCTCTTTGCGCGCGTATCATAGGCTCACGTCACGAGTATTGCGCGATGAAGAATTAATTCTTTGCTTGCATTGAAAAAAGTTGTATATAATAATCTTATCGTAAGTTGCGCAAGCAGCTCCCGATAAAAGACCGATTTATCGACAGCATTTTGATTATCGGGTTCGCGAAGCGGTTCCGATAAGATGGTATAGAGGCCGAAAAGAAAATTAAGTATTGAAATACGGAGATTACCGGAAATGAATAAACTCAAGAGACATCAGAAAATGTACTTTACACAGATTGCGGCCGTGGCGGCAGTCTTCCTGATAGTAATAATCGGAGGTATAATCCTGACCGGGAACAGGTTCGAAATGAGTATCCCTTACGGATACGATGATACCGCGAAGCAGTCTGAAGATATTCAGATCATATGGGAAGACGGCAGAGAGATACCGGTCATAGATGTTTCGATCCGAAGCGAAAATGAAACTCTGATAGTCCTCTGTCCGGACAAACCCGGAGATTATATTATGCATGTGATGCATGACGGCGGGAGAGAATTGTTTTATGACGAACTGCATGTAAGCAGGATGCTGACGACGTATTCCATGCAGACCAGAAATTTCACCGGAGACAATGCTGTTATCGCCGGAATTACACTGCTTTTTCTCGGGCTCGCAATAATCAGTATAAGGCGTTTTGTGAAGCTCGACGGATCGCAGCTGTGCTCCTATGATGCGATCTGGCTCTGCGGCGTCGGAATATTCTGTGCCGTAACCGGGCTGAATTTTTTGAACATTTTTTTGCGGCGTCTTATTCATGCCGAGATGATCTGGATGCGCTACATTTATGAGACATTCAGTCTTTCCGGTTGGATATTCTCACTGATCCTCATACCGGTGATGCTGGCATTTTCTATTTTGATGATCGTGAGCAATATTGAACTGCTGCGGCATGAAAGAGTCCGTGTACAGAATGTTCTCGGATTGGGGATAGGGTTTGCATTGATTATCTGCGAAATAGTCGGCTTCAGGCTCCTGTTCTGGGATTTCAGCGGATCAGAAATGCAAGTGCATATCATCTACACGCTCAGCAGCGTGTATTATACGATGTTTACATATTTCGAATGCATTCTTATCGGCTCTGTAGTCTGCGGTCTGCGGGCAGCCAGACACATTCCGGCACCTGTACAGGACTATATTCTGATACTCGGATGCGGCTTCAGAAAAGACGGAACACTGCCGCCGCTTCTCAGAGGACGGGTCGACAAGGCAATCGAGTTCTGGAAAAAGCAGCAGGAACAGGGCGGAAAAGAAGCCATACTGCTTCCCACCGGCGGACAGGGAACCGGAGAACCTATGCCGGAAGCGGAAGCAATGGGAAGATATCTGCGGGAATGCGGGATTCCGGAGAGGGCGATCCTGCAGGAAGAAAAATCCCGCAACACGTATCAGAATATGGAATTCTCCAAAAAACTGATTGAAGAACGCGAAGGAAATGCGAATGACAAGAATATCATTTTCGTGACGACGAACTATCATGTCTTTCGCAGCGGCGTCTGGGCGGGGCTTGCCGACCTGCGCGCAGAAGGTCTCGGCAGCAATACAAAATGGTGGTTCTGGCCGAATGCATTCATCCGGGAATGCGTCGGACTTCTGGCGAACAGAATCGTTCCGGAAGTTATCATACTGGTGATATTAATCATCCTTTTCGCAAGTGTAGCGACACTTATCGTCTGATATACGACCGGCGGAAATGCGCAGAAATCCTTCTGATTTGATTGTATAGGCTTTAAAGCCCGCTATTTGGAGGTGGCAAATGAAATTCAGAAACGGTCATTGGCTGTATAAAGAAGGATATGCCTGCTTTTCACCCAGGCAGGTTTATGAGATCTCAAAAGAAGACGGGGCGCTGGAGCTGTGTGCGCCGACGTCTCTCGTCATGGGGCGGGAGGACACGCTTAAGGGCGTCAATCTGACAATCAGGATCACAGCGCCCATGCCGGATGTGATCCGCATGCAGACATGGCATCATCTGGGCGCTCTGAAAAAAGGTCCGGAGTTTATTCCGGGAGAGCGTCTTAAGAGTTCAGCCACGGGGGAAAAACTCACCTCAGAGACAGAATATGCTGAGATGGAATGCACTGATACCGAAGAGGAAATCACCGTCAGGAACGGACACCTCCGGCTGGTCATTGATAAAAAAAACTGGACAATAAGGTACTACCGCGATGAAAAGCTCCTGACCAAAAGCATGGGCGGCGACCTGGCATACATCAAGACGAACTGGCGGGGCGATTACGCATACGACCGCGGACCTGCGGACACCGCCTATATGCGGGAGCAGCTGGGACTCTCCGTGGATGAGCAGATCTACGGGCTCGGCGAGCGCTTCGGTCCCTTTGTGAAAAACGGTCAGAGTGTGGCGATATGGAATGAGGACGGCGGAACCAGCACTGAGCAGGCCTACAAAAATATTCCCTTCTATGTCTCGAGCAGAGGATACGGCGTCTTCGTAAATCATCCGGAGAAGGTAGATTTTGAGGTGGCGACGGAGCAGGTCTCCAAGGTCGGCTTCAGTGTCCGGGGCGAGTATCTGGACTACTTCCTGATTGGCGGAGAGTCCATGAAGGATGTTCTGTCAAAATATACAGACCTCACGGGAAAACCCGGGCTTCCGCCTCGCTGGTCTTTCGGACTGTGGCTCTCCACCTCCTTTACGACAGACTATGACGAGCAGACGGTCATGCACTTCATAGACGGCATGCGGGAGCGGGGCATTCCGCTGAGTGTCTTCCATTTTGACTGCTGCTGGATGCGTGAGTTCCACTGGACGGATTTTACCTGGGACAGCAGGGTCTTCCCCGATCCCGAGGGCATGCTGAGGAGGATTCATGAGAGAGGCATCCGAGTATGCGTGTGGATCAATCCCTACATCGGACAGGCGTCGAAGCTGTTCAGGGAAGGCATGGATAAAGGGTATTTCATAAAGCGGACAGACGGAAGCATCTGGCAGTGGGATATGTGGCAGCCCGGCATGGCAATCGTCGACTTCACAAATCCGGAGGCAAAAAAGTGGTATCAGGATGGTCTGCGCAGCCTTCTTTCCATGGGAGTGGACTGCTTTAAGACGGATTTCGGGGAGAGGATTCCTGCAAAAGATGTGATCTATTTTGACGGATCTGATCCGGAGAAAATGCACAACTTCTACACATACCTCTACAACGAAGCCGTGTATGAAGTGCTGCGGGAAGTGCGCGGTGAGAACGAGGCCTGTCTGTTTGCGCGCTCAGCCACAGCCGGCTGCCAGAAATTCCCGGTGCACTGGGGAGGCGACTGCTTCAGCGACTATGTCTCCATGGAACAGAGCCTGCGGGGAGGTCTGTCCCTGACCAGCAGCGGTTTCGGCTTCTGGAGCCACGATATCGGAGGATTTGAGAGCACCTCGACGCCGGACGTGTACAAGAGATGGGCTGCCTTTGGTCTTCTCTCAACACACAGCAGGCTTCACGGCAGCAGTTCCTACCGCGTGCCGTGGAACTATGATGCGGAGGCAGTGGATGTAGTCCGCTTCTTCACAAAACTTAAACTGAGCCTCATTCCGTATTTATACAGCGGAGCGGTCCTGTCATCAATGACAGGCATTCCGCTCATGCGCAGCATGGTACTTGAATTTCCGGAGGATCCGGGCTGCCGGTATCTCGATAAACAATATGTCCTGGGGGACAGTCTTCTGGCGGCACCCGTCTTTAATGAAGAGGGGACCGCACACTACTACCTCCCGGCGGGCACCTGGACCAACGGATTGACGGGAGAGGTGCGGGAGCTCGCGGACGGCAAATGGTTTACGGAACATTGCGATTATCTGTCGATACCGCTCTGGGTTCGTGAAAACAGCCTGATTCCGACATTGCCCGGTGCCAAGTTCGCGGACGAGGACTATAGAGACCGTCTGGAAGTACGGGTATATGAGCTGAAAGGAGAAGCAGCTGCAGAAATCTTCGCATCCGGAGAAAAGAAATGCACGGTTACACTGTGCAGAGAGACCGGTGGAATCACGGGAGCGATCGGAGGAGACGATATTATCGGAACCGTCAGGATCCGTTTTGTGAACTGCCGTCTTCAGCAGGCAGCCGGAGCAGAGCTGCATCACGAAGGTCGGGACACGATTCTGACGGTGTGCGGACAGGGGCAGTTCAGGGTCCTTTGAAAAGAGAAAGTGCCTTTATGTCTTCCTCAGTGGCTGTCCGAAAGTCTTCATCGTATAAATTAGTAAGAGAGACTGACTTCGTCTATACAGACGGGTACACGCGGGATCGTACTCATGATGAAGACGAGTGTCACCTTGCGCGCGTATTACAGACTTACGTCACGACTATTGCGCGATGAAGAATAAAATTAACAGAAATTCAGGAGGTAAACGAGTATGTTGAAGAAGACAGCAGCATTTGCGGCAGCTGTAATGGCAACGGCGATGCTCGCAACGGGATGCGGAGCAGGCGGAACGAGTCCGATTACAATGGATATGTCTAACGAAAAAACAGCCGCCTTTGACCTGAACAGTGCCAAAGAAGATGATTTTGTACAAGGCGGATACATCAGTGTCGCAGAAGGCGAAGGAATCGAGGTTGTCAGCGACCTCAATGACGAAGGCCAAGTCCTCATAGGATTCATCGCAGTAGATGAAGATCAAAGCATGGATAAACTTCCCGACATGAACAATACAAAGTACGAGATGATGATCTCAGGGGCGGCAACACAGGGTGCCACGCTCGAACCCGGCGAGTATGATCTGAAGGTAACCGTTCAAAGCAAAGCCACAGGTACCGTCACTTTGAATGTAAAGCCCGCCGCCGGCATAGCCGGCATGGAGAATATGAATGATTCAGACGAGACGGATATCTCAGCGGCTGAAGAGACTGCTGAAGGAGCAGATACTTCGGCGGCTGAAGAAACAGCTGAAGGCGGACACACAAACTGGACGCAGGCGGCGACAGCAGAGGAAGCTTGTAAAGGCGCAGGTCTTGATTCCCTGGCCGACCTGAACGGAACGCAGATAACACTGGGTGTTCTCGGAGAGATGGGCGATATCAAATACAGATATATGGACGGAATTGCACAGATATTCTGCCCTGCAGCTGCAGTCGAGATGAGCGTGATCAAAGGCAGGATACCCTCCGGCGATGACGGAGATGTTTCTCTGGATTCCACGCCGTATAAGTACGAGTGGAGACAGGATGTGGACGGTCAGGAAGTGAAGTGCTTTGGAAACCGTGAGGGAGAAGCGACAAAGACAATCTGGTCGGCGGGTGATTACAACTATGCAGTCGTTGCTTACGGCGCAGGCGGCGATGATGACTTCGGACTGAGCGCAGAAGATGTGGCGACCATGGTGAGCGCAATCGGATGAAGCCAAATTTCACTTTGCGCGCGTATCTCATGACTTAAGTCACGAGTATTGCGCGATGAAGAATAAAAAACAGTAAAACAGAGTCAGGATTCCGGGAGGTGTCCCACCGTATTCCTGACTCTGTTCTCGTTAGTAACCAAGGTGCACTGTAATGACACCCATCGGATATTTTTTCTGCACCGGCTTTTCTTTTGTAATCAGTCCGGACACTGTGTCTGTTCTCCACGCTCCGTTTTCTGTCCTTTTCCCTTATATTCCAGGCAGAGCATAGTCAAATCGTCAAACTGTCTGGCTTCACCGGTAAAGCATTTTACGGCTTTCGTGATTCCCTGCAGGATACCCTCCGGATCTCGATCCGCAATGCTGTTCAGCGCGCTCTCCATCCGCTCCAGCCCGTAGAACTCCCCGTCTGCATTGTTCGCTTCCGGAATTCCGTCCGTATAGACAAAAACAGCATCCCCGGGCATCATCTGAATCTCATAGTCTTTATATCTGGCTCCCTCCATTGCACCAATGACTACCCCATGTTTGTCCTTCAGTTTTCGGAACACACCGTCCCGTCCCCGTATGAAAGGATACTCATGTCCTGCATTGGCGCAGGTCATCACGCCGGTATTCAGATCCAGAATGCCCAGCCACACGGTGACAAACATTCCGGAGTTGTTCTTACAGATCCGGTTATTCACCGAATACAGAATCTCGCCGGGACATCCTCCCTGCTGAGCCCGATAGCTCAAAAGGATCTTTGACGACATCATAAACAGCGCTGCGGGGACGCCTTTATCAGAGACGTCCGCGATCAGCACGGCCAGGTGATCTTCATCGATCAGAAAGAAATCATAAAAGTCCCCTCCGACTTCCTTTGCCGGAGTCATCCCGGCATACAGGTCAAAGTCCTCCCGATCCGGAAATGCGGGAAATTCATTCGGCAACATGGCTGACTGGATCTGAGAAGCCGTGCGCAGCTCCGTGCTGACACGCTCTTTTTCAGCCGTGGCAAGGGTAAGATGTTCCATGTTGTCCACAATACGGTTTTCCATGGACTGAATCTCCCGGTACAGATCACTGATTTCATCGTTGGAATGAATATCCAGCCGGAGGACGTCTTCCTTTGTGACGCGTTCGTCTTCCTTTTGGGCAAATCTGGCGGTGGCTTTCGCAAGCTCCTGGAGCGGTCGTATAGCGGTGCGGCGAAGCACAGCGATACTGATAAGAATCGCAATCACCAACAGGATAGCGACAAACAAAAGACTCTGCTGCAGGAACAAATACCGCACTCTCACAATTTCCGTCATGTCGATATCCACACCGGCAATGGCAACTGACTCCCCTGTCTCCGGATCTCTGACCGGTTTTATGACCGTACAAAGCCAGCCGAATTCCGAGTGGTGGACCGTGGGCGGAACATCTGCATTATCCGAGTAGGACGAAAACTCATCAATCGGTGCTTCCACTGTTCCGATATAAAAGAGCTTTTCAGCGGAATCCGCAATATTATACGTGACACCGTCCACATCTATCTGATAATACGCGCAATCCACATTGAAGTATTCTACGATTGCCGTCAGCGAATACTGTATCTGCTGATAGTCATCCCACAGACTCCAGTCTCCATCTTCGCCCAGTATCACTTCATATGCTTCGTCTTCTTCCTCATTCTGAGCCGTTTCTTCATAATCCGAGAAATACCAGCCCGTTTTGCTCTTCAGCCAATCTTGTATGATCTTCTCATCTCCGGCTTCCGCTGCATGTTCCCGAATTGTTCTGAACTCTTCGGTATTGACCGCTTCCCAGAAGTACATCACAAGTTGAGGAGCTACATTATGCGCACATGCCTCTGCGGCCCGCTCAAGAGAAGAATCATACTCTTTGTCCACGCGCTGGCAGAAGAAATAATAACTGATTATCGTCAGTCCTATTGCGACGGCAAGGATGCTGCCGATCACCAGTACATTCAGTTTCAGCTGTATCGAACGTCGCCGCGGCTGCCGTTTCATCTCCCGATTCTCCTTCTTCCTCTCCGTGGCCTTTTATTATGCAAGGTGCCGACGGGTTCACAGTGCTCTGACAATCTCCGGATCTCGATCCTGAGTTCAAGTCTCGCTCGCGAGACTATGCGCGGGATTGGGGTCAGCGTTAGCTGACATCTTCCAAACCGAATCTCTGGCATCCTCGCGGAGCGTATATCTAAGTGGGGGATTGACACCCGCCACTGAGACTATTTTGTTGCCCACCGGCTAAGAAGCGGGAGTCATCTCACACTGAGATATATAATTATATCATTGCCGCACCCGTCGGGGCAAGTGAGGCAACGGAAGACGATACAAACTAAGCACCGCCAAAAGAGAAAACAGAACTGTTCGGATTTGCTTTCTTATTGGCCAAAGTCAATGTCAGACAATTCCTGCACATGACTGACTTCAAGTATCTCCGTAATTTTCCCTGACTTGAAACTGAATTTTACTGCTCCCAGGGAATGAGCCGCTGCATCCGCATCCGCTCCGTCTTCATACTCTCCGACCACAGCATATCCGGTACCGTTCACCTCGGCAGGCTTGATCATGAAATGATACCCGTCAAAATCTGCCGTATGCTCCACAAGTACCTCTGTGCTGTTCTCAGGTTCATAACGCCATACATATTCACCCGGATCGTATATATTAACCGACAGCAGACCGTCAGAGTCAATATAACAGACTATGCTCTCGTCATCGCTCTTTCGCTCTGTCTTATCCCCTTCTGAGGAAATAAGATGTATCACCCCTGTGATATTCAGCATGAGGACCGTTACCAGAGCGACAAATACTGCCCCAAGAGTCATCACGAAATACATCAATGCTCTCTTCATATTACTGAGTCACCTCACTTTCGAATAATGTTCCGCATCTGCTTTAATCTGACAGCTCGGCATAAGCAATCGGCACTGCCGCCATCACCTCCGCAGCAATTCTCACACCGTCATCATCTGCCTGAAACCTGCTCTGATGCCATGCGTAAGCCTGCTGTCCCGGCGTGCCGCTGCCTATCCAATAGAAGAAGGACGGAACCTGATCCATAATGACAGAAAAGTCCTCGCTTGCAAGAGTCGGAGGAACATCAATCACATTCCCGCTCCCGACTGCCATCCCGGCAGCACGCACCGCTTTTTTGTACATCTCCGCGCTGTTAAAAACCGGAGGCAATATTTCCTTATACTCGATTTCTGCTGTGCATCCATAAGCTTCAGCCGTTCTCAGCACAATTTCTTCCATTCTCCGCACAGCCTTTTCCTTAGTCGCCGTTGACAATGACCGTATGCTCGCCGTCATTTCAACTTTATCCGGCACAAGGTTCTCGATGCTCCCTCCATGGATGGAACCGACTGACAGAACAGTACTGTCAAGAGGGTCGATATTCCTGCTGACGATTGTCTGAAGGGACTGTATTATTGCTGCGGAGGCTACAATCGGATCTGTGCAGAGATGGGGCATTGATCCGTGACCGCCCCGTCCGTAAATTCTGATTACAAAATTCGTCTTGGAAGCCATCAGAGCGCCTTTCTTGCAGACAACTTTTCCTGCGTCTACCTCCGGCCTGTTGTGCTCCCCGAAAAACGCTTCCGGATGTATGACATCAAAAAGTCCGGCGTCAATCATCTCACGGGCCCCGTCTGTTGTCTCTTCAGCTTCCTGGAACAGAAAATCTACCGTCCCCGGAACATCCTTCCTGTTCCTCGACAGGATCATGGCTGCACCCAAAAGCCCGGCCGTGTGAAAATCATGTCCGCATGCATGCATAGTTCCGGCTGTCTTTGATTTCCAGGGCAGATCATTTTCTTCATTCTGGCAAATAGCATCGATATCTGCCCGGAGACCGATTTCAGCCCCGGGTCTTCCTCCTATGAGTCTGGCAACGACACCTGTAATCTCCTTTCTGAGAGGAAGAATCTCGATTCCGGGAAGTGTTCGGAGAAAGGACTTGATATTTTCCGTTGTCCGGAATTCCTTATGTGAGAGCTCCGGATTCATGTGCATCTCATGGCGGAAATCAAGCATGCGGTTGATCTCACTGTTTGTCAATTTCATATCCATGCAAAAATTCCTCTTATTTCCGTTACAGTTCAGGTGTTGTCAGTTAATTCACATTATACATTGCTTAACAGGCCGTAATCAAGAAAGCTCAGGTATTCTTTCCGCACCTCAATCAAAGAATCCGGAACAAAGTTTCCCAAGACACAAAAAAGGCGGATGTTAATCCGCCTCAGTGCCTTCCGGCAATAAATATGTCATACTCTTCAGTCCCAGAGCCACAGTCGATCCGTTGTGCAGCATTGCAGATGTTGCAGGAGGCAGTATACCGGCAATGCCAAGTCCGATAAGCGCTGTATTGAAACTCACGATCGTCCTGTAATTGAACCTGATGCGTTTCATCAGGAGCGAGCTCAGTTCCCTTAATATCACAATGCTTTCAAGATCGTCTGAGCCAATCGTGATGTCTGCGATCTGTCTTGCTATTTCTGCACCGTCGCTGATTGCTATACCTGCATCCGCTGCCGAAAGAGCGGGCGAGTCATTGATCCCATCGCCGACCATGATTACACGGTGTCCTCCTTCTTTTGCTTTTTCCACATACTTAGCCTTATCTTCAGGAAGTACTTCCGCGTAATATTCCGTGATGCCGGCTTCCGCAGCTATCTTTGCAGCAGTTCTTTCACTGTCTCCGGTCATCATAACGATGTGCTTGAATCCCTGCTCTCGCAGACGCCTGACGACATCGCGGGTCTCCTTACGCATGGGATCCTCGATCAGAATACATGCCGACAGTTTTCCGTTCTTTGCAAAATAAAGATGTGAGTACTCACCCGGCAGCGAGTCAAACAGTTCTTTTTTATCATCTGCTATAATTGCCCCTTCATCTTCAAGAACAAAATGATAACTGCCGATAACGGCTCTTTGCTCTCCGATTTCAGAAGCGATGCCGTGCGCTACGATATACTCAACATTCGTATGAAGCTCTTCGTGCGACAGTCCCCTTTCTTTTGCACCGTCAACAACTGCTCTCGCAACGGAGTGCGGGAAATGCTCCTCCAGACAGGCAGCCTGTCTCAGCAGCTCATCTTCCGACTCATCACAGAACGATACGACTCTGACTACAGTAGGCTGTGCCTTTGTGATCGTTCCTGTTTTGTCAAAGACTATCGTGTCCGCATCAGCTGCGGCTTCAAGAAATTTCCCGCCCTTGACGGTTATGTCATATTCAGAAGCTTCCTTTATGGCCGTAAGTACCGACAGGGGCATTGCCATCTTGAGAGCACAGGAATAATCGACCATAAGCACGGATACGGCTTTGCTGATGTTCCGGGCTGCCGCCCATGTTAAACCTGCCGCTAAGAGAGTATATGGTACAAGCTTGTCTGAAAGTCTTTCCGCCCTGCTTTCAAGAGACGATTTCAGCTTTTCGGACTCTTCGATCATTTTGACGATCTTATCAAATCGTCCGCATCCTTCCGTCTGGGTGACACGTATGGTCAATTCGCCTTCTTCCACTACGGTTCCGGCAAACACGCTCATCCCGGTGCCTTTATGTACCGCCGCGGATTCTCCGGTCATGGATGCCTGATTGACCATGGCTTCCCCTGAATCCACCTCTCCGTCAAACGGGATCATATTTCCCATTCGTACAACGACCCTGTCACCGCATACGATCTCGGATGAATCCGTCTGAACTTCCCCGTTTTCGGTATGCAGCCATACTTTTTCGATATTTAAGGACATCCTTCCTGCCAGGTCATCTACAGAGCGTTTATGCGTCCACTCCTCCAAAGTATCGCCTATTTTAAGGAGGAACATTACATTCGAAGCCGTACTGTAATCCGCTGTCAGTACTGCAGCGGCAATAGCTGCTGCATCCAGCAGCTCCACCTGCAGATGTCCGCTTTTAAGACTCCGGAGTCCGCGCCAGATGTATTTCATCATTCTGACAGTACACCATATCCGCCGTACGGAAAAAGGCAGGAGTATCCGCCTTGAGCAATGCAGGATTACTGTCGCAATGATCTTCTCGTAATACTTTGACGAAAGTTCCCTGCCGGAGCATTCAAATACCCTCTCCGGAACCCTGATATCGGTGAAAGAGAATGCTTTTATTATCTCTATGATACGTGATCTGTCACAGATAAAAAACACCACTGCATCAGCAGTGCGCTCATATACGTGCACATTGCTCACTTCTTCAAAGTTCCTGAGATAGTATTCAAATGCGTCTGCTTCTCTGAAGCTCAAACGTCTTTTGGGAAGATGTATACGTATCCTGTTTTTTATCTCATGCCTAATCGTGAATTTCATTCTTCCACAACTTCTTCTTTTCTGCTTTTCTCTTCATTTATAGCTTTCGCTTCTTCATAAATATCAGTACAGTTTTCCTGAAGGTTCGTAACCTGTTCGAGCACGGAATCTTTTGCCCGCAGAACGCCTGCAGTGCAATGTGTGTAGACCTTTTTGGCATCCTTGGAAGACAACAGCTTGACTCCCTCCATTCCGAATAAAGTACCCAGTGCAAATAAACCTATTCCTTTTAATTTCATTATAATCTCCTTTCATTACCCGGTTAGTAAGAGCCAACCTGCACTGTAAATGAAACTCCGCTCTTAACGGAGTGCAGGAGTTCATTTTCCCAATCCAACCAGGAAATCTTAGTTAGCATTTTCTAACATAATATCACCGGTTTTCGAATTTGTCCATATCTTGATTCTCTATAAGTCCGAAAGTTAACGGGCGAAGATTATATCATCAATCTCCAATGCATCTAAATTACTCTCGATTCTGTTCAGACGGTCATCCGGAAGTTTATCATAATTTAGTGATTTCTATATGTCCGCCAATCTTCCGTATTGTTTTTTGATGCACATTTTTTCGGTTTATGCTACGATTAACAGGCGGAGCAAATCCGTAAAGGAGGCTTTTTTTATGATGATAGACTATATACAGAATGTGACCATGGATTCTTCTGATTTCGTTATTCTGGCCGATTATGTACCCGGCATTATCCAGGAAATCCGCTATTATTCCACTTACAATTTTATAGGAGACCGCATAGACGGGTATGAGGAACCGTGCGCTCTGCTGACTAAGGAAGCGGCAAGAGCTCTGAAAACGGTGGCGAATGAGGCAAATGTCTTAGGCTATCGTCTCAAGATTTTTGACACTTACAGACCGGCGAGAGCCGTCAAGCACTTTGTCCTGTGGGGCATTGAAGATCTGGATCTCAGAATGAAACCCTACTTTTATCCGGATCTTGAAAAGCAGGAACTCTTTGTCAAAGGTTATATAGCGAGTCAGTCCAGCCACAGCCGGGGAAGTACCGTCGATCTGACCCTGTTCGACATGAGCACGGGGAAGGAACTTGATATGGGAAGTCCGTTCGACATGTTCAGCGAGATTTCGCACCCGGATTACCATGGGATCACCGAAGAACAGTATGACAACCGAATACTGCTTCAGAGCCTTATGATGAAATCGGGATTTATTCCGATTGACTGTGAGTGGTGGCATTTTACACTGGAAAATGAACCGTACCCTGACACATATTTTGATTTTCCTGTTTCATCGTCCTATCTGAGACGGTGACCCGTAAATCATCTTTGCTCACTTTTCTCTCCTTTTTTCAGGATACTTTGTACCTTCATTAAAAGCCTACGTATAAACAGATGTCAAACAAATAATGAAACAAACTTTATTTTCTATAAATCAGAAGGAGAATCACTATGAAGGAAATGAGCATGAAGGAGCTTTCAAATGTATCAGGCGGCAAAACACAGATTTATCAGAAGAGAAAGGTCGGCTTGTTGTATCTGATCGATGCCATTATTAAAGCCGCAAAGGATTCGAAGAAATCCGTATAATAATGAAGGACGGTTCTTAAGGAGTAAAATCTTCTTAAAGAACCGTCCTTTTATAAACTTTATCCCAGCGGCCGGCGAAGAATGTCTTCCTCTCCAATAGTCTCATAACCGTAAGACTCGGCCAGGCAGACAACACACACGGAGCCTTGCTCGTCAGCAAAACGGGATATCTTTGATCCTGCCGGAATGACCACACGGAATCCGATACCCTGACCGACATATTCGAGTGTCACATCTGTCTTGCTGTCTTCTATGGCAGCAACGGCCTCAGCATTCAGACTCAGCCATTTACCCATATTGAAGACCGTCTCACCGTTTTTAAGCGCTGAGACAATGGCGGCACAGAACTTCTCATGTTCTACATCGATGTATTCCACTTTTAATATTTTGTCATGCAGCGCCTTGCGGGAAACAAAGTAACTGTGAAGATCCCGGGCTGATCTGTTCTCTCCTGCTGTATTCCGATTGTCAGATTTGTCACTCGGTGCGGCAGTCTTCTCATTCTCAGAGGGCTTTACCGGGACGATGTTCTCATCCTTTCTTTCCTCCGGTGTCTCCCTGCTGCCATCATCTTCTTTCCGATCGTCGGGTTTCGGTTTCTCATCGTCGGGTTTCGGTTTCTCATCGTCATCATCTGCAGGCTTCGGATCCTCTCTCTCTTCTCCGGTATATGTCCAATGTGCATATAACGTGCTTATACCCGTCATATCATCATCGGCCGTTACCTGCCTTCCACCGGTTTCCGACGTGAACCAGCCGTCAAAAGTATAATCCTCTCTCTCATCAGGTGTCGGAAGGCTGACCAGCTTATGATCCTCGACGGTCAAAGCATGTGTCCTGCCGACACTGCCGCCGTTGGCGTCAAACCTCACCATCCGGAATTCCCAGGTGTTGTCATGCTTAATATTATTATCCGTAGTCATAACTTCGTGAAGGCCGACAACCTTATCTGTGAGCGGTTTGACTGCGCTTGCGGGAATCAGGTTCCCCATACCAAGCATATCCAGCGATGAAGCCGTCCGGATAATGGATGAAAATGTATCCAATTTATTGATTCCGAGCAGGTTCGTTATAGCCGGCAGCAGATAATCAGTCGGATTCTCCGTTGCGACCGATAAGATTCCTGTTTTTTCCTCCCCTACAATACGCTGGGTAAGAAGTTCATTCAAAATCGGATAAGCTGATGTATTCAGCTTCAGCACTTCCTTCCAAAGTCCCTCTGTCAGTTTACCGGCAAGTACTTCACCGCCAAGCAGTTCGCGTTCATGTTCCCATTTTGCTTTCTGTGCATCGTCAGCCAGACCTTCATCGCCCAGAGAGAATGTCTGCCATGCGTCATTTACCATTTTCACTGCAGAGCTTTCCGGATCATCCTCCTCGAGCGGCTGCGATAAAGCGGGAATAACACCGTTCTTGATCAGATTCCGAATATCGTCGAGCAGCGGGTTCGATGCATAAGGATTTTTCAGCCATTCTCCCTCGAGCAGCTTCTGCTCTGCCTTTGCAGTCATCTCATCTACCGCTGTCGGAATATAACTCATATCAAGAATAGCCTTGCCGTGCTCTGTTACTCCGTTCAGCTCGGCAGTAATATTCAATGTCGGATTCTCATCGCCTTCCTGTGTAGCATTTTCAATACCCACTGAACCCTTAAATAGTGCGGTAGAGAGCTCCTTGGTAAAGCCCGGAAAATCACTGATCATTTTGCGCAGAGCACCTGCTGCATAGTCACCGAGACTCATACTCTCGGGAACGTTTAACTGCTCTTTAATATAACCGGCAAGACCGCCCTCATGGTTCAAGATGTCCGATAAAGTATTCTTTACCATATACATCGCTGTGGAATCGAGCATTCCCTCGTGAATACCGGTCTTTTCATATGAATACTCCTGCAGGTTGCTGTTGTAGTCCCCGTCAAAGGTCTTGGTCTTGTCACCGATTGTGAAGCTCCAGCTGCTGGTGTCCGCTTCCAGGTCCTCATTGATATATGTAGTGTCAATAGAAATGGTATACGTCTTTTCCTCACCCTCGCCGCTGGTCACGATATCAAAGGCACGCCAAATGCACGGATATGCACAGAGGGCTGCAGTCTCTACGTCATAAAGGACATTATTGTTTTTGGATACGTATGAGGCAATGTCATTGGCGTGGGTATGGCCGGTAAGCACCGCGGTTACGCCGGCATCCGCCAAAGTCTCGGCTACATTTTCCCAGTTCGGAACTCTGAATGAATTCATATACCACGCACCTTTATCCTCCAGATCTACATCGTAGTGAGGCAAAAGACCGTGATGCGACATAGCAAGGACCAGATTGCCTTTGGCTTTGGCTTCCTTTGCCTGTGCCGCTGCCCATGCGAGCAGATCATCAGACACATACCCCGCAGTCTTCTGAGCATCGTTATACATGCTCTGCCCGCTTTCATCGGTGCGGTAAATTCCGGTATCTAATACGATCAGCGTTATGCCGTCGGCAATGTCGGCCGCATAGGACAGGCCGCCATGGTTCTTTGTATCAGACGGATCATCACTCGTAGGTACGTAAATGCTGTGGCTGCCGCCCGCCCAGTGATCGTCATCTCCGTATCCCAGACCGGAAAATATTTCCTTAAAGTCAGAAGGCTGTACACGGTCTGCGCCTGTCGCCTTTTCGCCTGTAAAATCGGCAGCGTATGAATTGTTGATATCATGGTTGCCGTTTACGACATAGAATCCTGTGTTTTCAAAGCCGTCCTTTTCCTTCGCCGCTTTGAGTTTCGCAGCGAGTGCCTTTGCCCCGAGCAGTTCTCCGTTGCTCACAAGATCACCGCAGATCAGTAAAGCGTCCGGCTCTGCCTTTGACGCGCCTTTCAGCGCAGCGGTCAGTATGGCGTCTATCTCTTCCATCAGGCGGGTCTCTGTCAAAGCCGCGTTTTTCAGATCATCCCGTCCCAGTTCGCTAATAAGCCGGTCCGTAACATAGTGTATGTCTGACATTATTGCAATACGGGTCCTTTTAGAGTTCTCATCCGTATTCCCGCTTTGTTTAAGCAGCGGTGCTGCTGCAGCGGAATCGGCATCACTCCTGCTTTGAGCATCCGCAGAACCGTTTACATCTCCGATGATTTCTTCCGGTTCGTTCCCGGACGATATATAAGAGTCATCGCTATCATATCCGGCGTCACCTTTAAGATCCTTCGAATCGGACATTCCTCCTCTGGCAGAATCGCTTGATTCGGGTATTTCTTCACTTTCGGTATCTTTCTCTTCTGACCGTCCTTCGGTTTTACCCTCCTCCGAAGGATTTGCCTCTTCAGCCTTAACTTCTTTCGACTCGGATACAGCGTCAACCTCAGAGCCGTCCGAAACGGACGCAGGGGCAGCGCTATCTGCCGCACCGGCTTTTTCCTCACCTGACACGGCATCGGCAGAAGATGACACGTCAGCGCTATCGCCGCTGTCCGCCGTGCTTTCACTGTACCCGGCAGAATCACTGTCAGAATACACGTCATTTTCATCTGCCGATGATGCTTCGCCGTCAGACTCCCCGCTCATTCCGGTATCACCTGAATCATAATCAGAATACTCCTCTTGTGAGGAATAATCTTCAGATTCGCCGTAATCGGAATAGTCACCGCTTTCACTTTGGCTGCTTTCCTCTGAATATACGGGCACGTCGGCACATACGTCCGGCTCAGCGGCCGCATACACTGTACCGGTACTCAGCATAGAAGTAATCAGAAGCAGTACTAAAGCTCGTTTCATTTGTTTCTCCTCCTTACGCCTTATCTTCTTTCACAGCTTTCGCCTGCGTCTCTTGTGAAGCGCTGGGACTGTATCACGCAAATATGGAATCAGTATATCATTTTTAAACCATCGGCAAAATAGATAATCTTCGTTTCATGTGCACAAAAGAGCGCCGTCCCGGTACCCCGGACGGCGCTCTCTGTATTACTTAAAGCTTAATTTTTACTACGATTTTCTTGATCGGACATGGTCCGTTGGCTGTCATGCGGCGCGGTGCATGTCCGTCCTCCGGCGCTACGATAGCAAAATCACCCGCCTTCAAAATCGTCGCACCGAAAAGCTCAGGTTCGTTGTAGAAAATAAGGTCGCGATTTGCATCATACTCCATGCAGGGCTCCAGCGTATCTACAGGAGCATATCCGAACAATTCTTCTCCCTCCACGACATATTGCAGGTCGAAATATTCTCTGTGGCTCTCGAACTTGCACTCGTCCGGTCCCATTGTGGTATAGCTCTGCACCATCGCATAGATATTGTCGCCATCCAGGTGAATGGTTCCGACCGGGAGAGAAGCCAGATCATTTTCTCTCAGGAAAGCATATACTTTACGGAATTTTTCACTGAGATAATCATACTTATCGGAAATAGTGAGACTGCCTGTTAACATCTGATAATTCCTCCTTTACCTTTACTTCTTAACAAGAACTGTTTTGTTTCTATATAGTATAATTTTAAATAATCTGCTCTTTTGAATCAATAGAAAATTCATTCAAGACTCGCTCGCGAGACTTGGCGCGGGGGTCATCTCGCACTGAGATATATCTGTTCCTCCAGAGTCTCCTTCACGATTTTCCACTCCTCAAGAAGCCGCTCCAGAGACCAGGCTGCATTTGCAGGTGATGTGGACGGTAACGTAATACTGGTACGGCCGAGCTTTTTGGCCTGATATTTGTCAAAGACACGGCCGGATACTTTTCCGTTCGTAAAGATCTGCACAATATTCCCGCACCGGATAATTTTTTCGAGATCTGTGGGAACTGCATTTTTGATACTCGCATCTGAGGCGCCGCGTATGTCACATTCGTAAATTGAATCCCACATTGCTATATGTTTCTCTGTGATGAACCGCTTTTTTTCCTCAATACCGGTAAAGTCCGGGCGGTCATACAATCTCGCCATCACCTTCCAGAATCTGTTCTGCGGATGCCCGTAGAAGAACCGGGCTTCGCGGGACATCGGCGAGGGAAAGGAGCCGAGAATGAGGACACGTGAGTCCTCATCATATACAGGCGGAATGTTGTGAACGATGTGCTGATAATCCTTTTTCATATACTTTTTCCTTTTAGCCTTTTTTGCAGCACCGCGCGAAGTTCATAATGATTCCTTATTGCACGTATGCGGACAGCCGAAGTCTCCGGTCTCTGATTCAGTCTTGTGCCCTGTACCTGAAATCACTACAGTTCTGCTTCAAAGATTAATTACTGTGTGTTTTTGTGAAGCATATGCTATAATACGATGTTATAATGAATCTCGAAAATGTCAAAGTTTTTCATGAAGGAGATCAAAATATTATGAGAATATCTATCATACTGTTTACATTATGTATCTGGCTCTTTTGCGCAGCAGGCTGCGGTCCCTCCGCCGGAGGGAATCAGACTCCGTCAGACACTTCTCTCGCAACAAGCATTTCACCTGCGGCAACAGGGACACCCAGTGCGACACCGAAAGTCAGTCCGACCGACGCAGCAAAGAAAAAGGGAGATGCAAAAGCGACGGCAACTCCAAAACCGACAGGTAAAGCAAAGAAAAAGACTACAGACAAACCTGATTCCAAATCAGACAATACAGGAAATGCCAAAAACGGCAGCGAAACGACATCTCCGTCAGATGACGTTGCCGATCCTTCCGATGGCGGGAACGATGATATTGAAATAATTGACGATGATAACCGTTCTGATCTAGAGACGCCGGAAATCACTATTCCATCCGGGGATACTCCGGCCGAACAATCATCAGAAGGTACAAATCAGAACCCGAAGAATCCGTCCGGGAGTTCTTCACAGGAAACGCAGCAGAATCCGGATAAACCGTCAGAAGATGCTCCGCAGCAAACAGAGCAGAATCAACCGGAAGATGATGCCTGGGTCAACGAAGACGGAGAAATCGTTCTGCCCGAACTTCCGTTGTAATAAAACGGATAACGAGCTGTCAAGACGATTTTCCGTCAAGAGGATTTTGTTTATGAAAATTATAAAAGAAGGCGACTTTCGCGTCGTCAGCATTCTTAAAAAAAAGAACATCAATCCGGACAGCCTTTACAGGCTGTCCGTTTATACCATTCCCTTCTCCGAAAAAGCAGACAGGTTTTCTGTCTGTGCCCATTCGGAGAACAGCACTTCCCCATGTGCCGGAGAAAACGACGCCGCACCGTTTATGAGCGCTGCAGGTGCCGACGCTGTTCCGTGTGCGGAGGAGAGGGTGCATTTTCTTCATAATACCCTGACAGGCATCACTGCCTCTCTTTCCGATGAGGAATGGACTGTTATACAGAGAGGCAGCGCTCCCATTAAGGGAAGTGTGCTGCGGGAAGCAGGTTTGTCCGACCTGATTACCCTTTGCCTGCTAACGGAGCCGGATACCGACGATTATCAGCAGTACAAGACGGTCATTTCCCTCCTGAAGATCATGGAGAAAAAAAAGCCCGGTGTTAAGACATATACCATTTTGCCTACGACCGGCTGTAACGCGAGATGTGTATACTGCTACGAGGAAGGATTGCCCGTTCTGACCATGGATGAAGCCACGGCGGACCAAACGGTAGATTTCATAGAACGGACCCGGCGGAAAGATAAGATTATTCTCACCTGGTTCGGCGGAGAGCCTCTTCTCGGCGAGAAAATTATTTCCCGGATCTGCCGAAAACTCAGCGACAGGGGAGTAAAATTCAAATCCCGGATCATTACAAATGCATGCCTGCTCACTCCCGAACTGGCCGAAAAGGCTGCACTTGACTGGCATCTTGAATCCGCGCAGGTGTCCGTTGACGGCGCGCGAACGGATTATGAGAGCCGGAAACAGTATTTGAATCCTGCTAAACACAATTACGATACGATGCTGCAGGGTATCGGCTATCTTCTGAAACAGAATATCCAAGTCACACTGCGCTGCAATTATGACCGGAATAATTTGGAAGGTATGCGAACTCTCTGGGATGATGCCGTTAAAATGTACGGAACATCCGGAAAGCTTTCTATCTATACCGCAATGCTCTTTCAGGAAAAGGTTGACAGAAGTTGTGTGCATGTATACGAAAAAATGAAATTTTTGGAAAATGAAGCAGCCTTAAGCGGGCTCCCGACAGCGTGTTTCCGCAAAGACGCAGATAAATTAAAAGTCAACATGTGCATGGCAGACTCTGAAGGTAAAAGCGTGGTGATCACACCGGACGGCACACTATATCACTGCGAGCATCTGCCGGATAATACCTCTTTCGGGCATATAACCGATGCGGATGTCCGGCTCGAAAGCGACAGTCGGGCACTTTTAGAAGCAGATGAAAAGTGCAGGAATTGTCCCTATCTGCCGGAATGCACGCCATTCTTCAGAAACGGATGCCCGGTTTATAATAAATTCTGTGCGCAATTCAGACAGATTGATACGGAAAGCAAGTTGAGAAAACTAATATATTCAATATATTAAAAACCGGCTTGTTCATGTGCTTATTTCGTGTTAGAATAAACTCGTTCGTGGGGATTACGAAATAATACTCGACTGAAATATATTGAACTATTGTTTCGAAAGGAAATTTATAATGAAAGAATCATATAAGGAATTGGAGCTTGAGGTCATCCGTTTTGAAGTAGAGGATATTATTACTTCCAGTTGTTCTGTATTGACACAGGATGTTTGTCTGTGGGGCGATGAAGGATGATACTATTTGAAAATGTAATTTTTGTTTTCGAGGGGATATGATCTATGAAAGAACAATACACAGAACTGGAACTTGATATTATCTGTTTTGATACAGAAGATATTATAGCTACTTCCTGCACATACGATGAAGATATTACGACAACGGAAATATGTATCTCGGATAGATAATTGATACCTTTTGAAAAAGAAACTGACTCTTGATTCATAAACGCGCGTTATTTCGTATATAAATGGCTGAAGAAAGAGCGTTTCTATGTGAATTATTTCAAGAGTAAAGCTGCCGCATTCGCTCTGAATGCGACAGCTTTTTTGTGTGCTTAGAACCACAACATGTCTTAATCTCAAATATCTGCATGGTCAGGCTGCAGGTGCCAGCGCCTCATCCTGCGCATACTCATCGTAGATGTCAAGCGCCTCCTGTATTCGGGCTGTAACATCGCGGAGTGCGTAGTAACCGTCTGCGTTCTTTTCAATGCCCTCAAATTCAAGTTCGTACTTCTGAGGCGGATTCTCAATTGAAAGCAGTTCCATGCTGCGGATCTGCTCAGTAGTCTGATACACCATACTGATCTCGCAGAGTTCCTGCCCGTCAGCATCATCGTAAATTTCAAATACCAGCTTGCCTCCGATCGGAGTTTCTCTCTCGAGTGTATCCGGCAGGCTGTATTCTTTCACTCCCATAGCCGGCAACACACTTCCGATATTGGAATCGTGTCCGCACAGGAATGTGAAGATGTGTTCATCGCTTGTCAATTCGTCTTTGATCTCCGCCAGAAGCGGCTGTGCAACATTTACAGCTATAAGAGGAGATGAGAACAGTACATCCTGATAAACGTCCTTGATCTCAGCTATTTTCAGCCAGTCTTCCCAGGTGAGTTCATGCCCGAAAGCCGCTTTGAGGGCATCCGGCTCCTCATAATACTGCAATACCAGGGCATCACTGAATGAGGTCGCGCTCTTAAGAGATCCCGTCATGGCCGGTTCGGAACCGACTTCCCACGATATCTCTGAGTCACCGACTGTAAACCCGGTAAGTTCACCGCTCTTATAGGCGTCGGAATCCTCAAGGTCGAGCACTTCCGTAAGTAGCGCATAGGATTCCTCAAGATCCGCATCGACTCCCTTTATGCCTGCATCTCCGCCTTTTTCAGCAACTTCTGCCATTGCATCCTCTTCGAATTTTTCATTAAGGAAATGAATCTTCGGCGTGAAAACCTCGTCCATCGAGTCAAATTCGGCCTGACGCTCAATTTCTACATCTGCTACAGGAAGCAGACCTGCAGCGAAATAGCGGGCTGTTGCCTGGGTACGCTGCTTAGCATTTGCATAAAAGCGAACTTCTCCGTTTTCCGGCCGGTAATTCTCGGGAATAAGTCCTTCATTTTCGAGCCATTTGCGGAAATACTGACCCATAATCGTCTCAAGAACTCCTCCCCTGAGAGAGAGCTGGCTTGTCGGAGAAGTCCACTTGAACCACTCGTTGGGCGTTGCCGATTCAACGATCGTGTCTTTGCCGGACATAGGGGATCGAATATTGTGGCGGCTCAGAACTACGACCTGCTTTAATGAATAGGAAGACTCTTCTTCCTGACTTTCTTCCGGCTGATCCTTTTCGGATTCATCTCCGGTTGAATCGGTGGCAGCCGATTCCTGTGCTTCAGATGCGGAACTGTCCGTCGAAAGCGCTGCAGCGGAATCCGTCTCCGGATCGATTTTTGACTCCGAGGGCGTCTCATCCGAGCTTCGGGTGTCTGTCACCTTGGATGCATCGGAGCCGGATACATCCGCTTCTGCAGATGCGGAAGATCCGCTGTTCGTAACGCCTGTCGCTGCGGAATTCTGACATCCGGCAAGCATTGCCATAACGAGAAGCATACCGGCTGCGCACTTTATTCGTGATGTTCTTTTTCTCATGTGTAACTACTCCTTTATCTTTTCTGTCACAAATGTTTGCGGAACTATGTACACAAAAAGGATGGTATGCGCAGTTCATACAATACCCGTAAGTGACACGTTCCGCGATAAGCTGCTTGCCTTTTTATTTTGAAGGGTTCTTCTTTCATTGTCAAGGCAGACACATGAACAAGCGCATCCACCTGATATGCAGTTCTTAGAAGCGGGGCTTTTGAGTAGATAGGGCTTATTGATAGCATTTCTTATGTTTGAAATTATTGTGAGTAAAAATGAAAGCATTTATGTTATACTTTCCTTATCAATAATTCTAATGTACTTGCGTTGACCGGAAGGCTGAGGTGCTTTCCAAAAAGCGCCCCCGACCGGGGACGTTCTTCAATAGAGGAGTATGTCATATGAGAAGAAAAGAAGATCGCACCAGCCGGATTCTTGATCTTTTAGTTGAGAAAAAAAAGCTCGAAGTTACAGAACTCTCACAGCATCTGGGCGTGTCACAAGTCACGGTCCGAAAAGATTTAGATGCCATGGAGTCACAGGGACTTATCACCCGGGAACACGGTTTTGCCGTTTTGTCAGGCACAGACGACATCAAAGGTCGGCTTGCCTGGCATTACGAGGAAAAGCGCAAGATCGCATTACGTGCGGCAGAACTTGTACAAGACGGAGACACCATAATGATTGAGAGCGGCAGTTGCTGCGCCCTCCTGGCTGCAACGCTGGCAGAACGACGCAGTGGACTGACAATCATTACCAACAGCGCGTTCATCGCAGATTATATACGTCATTCCTCCGACTTCCAGATCATTCTGCTTGGCGGCATCTACCAACAGGATTCTCAGGTCATGGTCGGTCCTATGGTCCGCCAGTGTGCAGAAAATTTCTGGGTAGACCAATTCTTCATCGGTGTGGACGGCTGGTCAGCGCGGGCCGGGTTTACCAATCAGGACCAGATGCGCGCACAGGCAGTCCGCGATATGGCGAGACAGGCGGACCGGGTAATTGTCCTGACAGAATCCGACAAGTTTATGAAACACGGCACGGTACCGCTTAACCTGAAAGATCAGGTGAAGACTGTAATCACGGACCAAAGCATAGATGAGCAGCTTGTTGCAGAGCTCGCGGGATGCGGGGTAGAGGTACTCTGCAGTTGAATGACTGCCGAGAAAGAGAGCTGTCATTTTCTGAAATTGCTTTGTTTATCCGGCCCTACAGCCGGTTCTCCACAATCTTCAACAGCCTGTTGAACAATACCGCCAGACCTGCCGACAAAACACTTCCCCATAGTATTTTGGGCGTATTGACAGTTCTGAGACCCTCAAAAAGAAGGGTACCGAGACCTCCTGCATTTATGGATGCGGCAATCGTTCCGATTCCGATTGTCGAGACCACCGCAAGGCGGATTCCTGCAAATATCGCTTTGCGAGCGAGCGGAACCCGGATTTTCGTCAAAATCTGCATATCAGTCATGCCGATCCCCTCCGCAGCTTCACAGATCACCGGATCCACTTCTCGAAGCCCGGTCGTAAAACTCTTCAAAAGAAGATACTGGTTATATAAAGTCAGTACTATTACAGCTGACGTTCTTCCAAGTCCGGTAACGGGAATCAGCAGAGCGAAAAGCGCAAGCGAAGGAATCGAGTATACTACCGAAAAAAAGTTGTTCAGCACATCGGACACCTTCTCCGACCGCATGGCAAGCAGTGTGAGGAGAGATGCGATTGCAAGAGAAATTACAAGTGTAATTATCACAAGCTCGATATGCTCGATCAGAGGTCCTGCTACTTTCTCCGGATGTTTCCTGAGATATTCAATCATAACGTCCCTTTCCAGAAGTGTTCCTGACTCCGCGTGGATGCAATAAGCGATTGAACAAATGCATCCGCCGGATGTCTCACGATCTCATGCGGCTCATCAAATTGAAGAATCCTGCCTTCGTTCATGACCATAACACGGTTTCCCAGTTTGAAGGCTTCGTTAATATCATGCGTGACAAACAGAAATGTCTTTCCGAGACCACCATGAATACGCATAAGTTCGTTCTGGAGGTTCAGACGCGTGATGGCGTCAATCGCTCCGAAGGGCTCATCTAAAAGCATGATATCGGGATTCAGCACAAGAGCCCTCGCAAGCCCTATTCTCTGCTGCTGACCGCCTGAAAGCTGATGTGGATATCGGTCTCTGAATTCTGTCGGCTCAAGACCGACGAACTCCAAAAGCTCATCCGCTCTCTCATCCATGCGTCGCTTATCCCACTTCATTAACCCCGGAATAACCGTGATATTTTCCTTTATTGTCATATGGGGAAACAGACCGACCTGCTGAATCACATATCCTAACCGTCTCCGCAGCTCTACCGGATCGACATTTGAAATATCATCTCCTTCCACGATAATCTTTCCGCCATCCGGATCATATAATCTGTTAGTCAGTTTCAAAAGCGTAGTCTTACCGCACCCTGAGGAACCGAGAATTGTTATGAACTCTCCGCTTTCAATTTCAGCGCTCACATGGTCAACTGCGTATCTGCTGCTTCCCGCAAATTTCTTGCATACATCAATATATTGAATAACCGGCATTCTGTGTTTCTCCAAGTCTCCTTTCGCACTTTGCGCGGCGCGGCAAGAACATCGAAGCGTTCTTGATTACTTCTTCTTACATTGTCACGAACTTTGCTCAGGTCTTAATACTCTCATAGTACTCCGCTGCCACGTCCTCGTACTCGCCGCCTTCAATATCAACCTTCGCATTCAACTGTGTCACCGTCTCGGTGTCGAGCGTAGCAGTAACTGTATTCAGTATCTCCTCAATCTCCGGATATTGCGTGAGGACATCGTTCCTTACAATCGGAGCAAGATTATAAGGCGGCCACATATTCTTGTCATCTTCCAAAAGAACAAATTTATCTGTCTCTATAAGCCTCGCTTCAGTAGTATAGGCCGGTGCGCAGTCCGCCTCGTCATTCTCTATGACTTCCCATTTGAGACCGTTATCATAGATTCTTGAAGATTTCCAATTAAAGACGCCGTATAGTTTTGCAAGACCCGGGATACCGTCTTCCCTCTCATCGAACTCGCCCTGAGAGCAGAATCTGAGTTTATCGGCATTTGCCTGCAGCTGAGAGATATTCGTGATACCGTACTCGTCACTTGCCTTCCGGCTGATGAACAGACCCTGACCGTCATTGGCCTCAGCATATGCAAGCCACGTAATATCGAACTGTTCGTTATAGGCATCTTTTACTGTCCGGTAAACCTCATCCTGATCTGTCATCGCATCCATGCCCAGTATCGTGATAAGTCCGGTTCCCGTATATTCCGGATAAATATCTATTTCATCGTTTGTAATGCTTGTATGAACGACAGACCCTGCAATGTTCATCTTTCGCTCTACCGTAAACCCTGCATCTTCAAGAGCAAGTGCATAGATTTCGGCAATAATCTCATTCTCCGTGAAATCCTTTGATCCTACCACGACTGACTTTGTTTCGACGGCAGGTGCAGAGGAACTGCCGCAACCGGCTGCAGCCAGTATCGATGCTGCTGTGATCGTTAATGCCAGCATTTGTCTTATTACTTTTTTCATAATGACCTCTCCTCATCACACATATTTATATCTCAGGAGTTTCCTCGTAACCGCGTCAAATATCATCCCGGACAGAAGAGACAAAGCCGCAACAAGTAAACCTCCCAAAACAAGCAGATCCGTTCTGTTCAGGCCGAGACCTGTGAAGATAATTTCACCCAGACCGCCTCCGCCGATTTTGGCTGCAAGCGTGGTACTTGCGATTACCTCAATCAGAGCTGTCCTGATCCCGGCCAGTATCATAGGCAGCGCTCCGGGAATCCTGACTTTAAAAAGCATTTCCCTCTCCGTCATACCGATTCCCCTGGCAGATTCGACCATAAAATCGGGAATCGACCGAAACCCGACCGATGTGTTAAGAAGCACAGGCGGTATGGCCAGGATTGTCAGCGCAGTAACCGCGGGGAGGACACCTGTTCCCATGACCGGAATCAGCAGAATCAGAAATGCCAGCGACGGCACAACCCTCAGTATCTCAAACGGTGCCGTAATAATAACTTCGCTCTGTGATGATTTCGATGCGAAGTAGCCGCAGGGGACTCCGATTGCCACAGCCACTATGAGCGCAAAGAGGCTGATGCCTATATGTGCTGTGATCTGCACTGCAAGTTGAGCAAAATGTGTTGATATATAATTTGCGATATCAGCGATCATTCGTCACATTTCCTTTTAATTGCCGAATCCGGACAGTTCTCAAAACATCTGCCGCAATGCTGACAGTTATTCTGTCTGATTACAAAAGGAGAACCTTCTTCGATACAGTTCTGAGGACACGATGCCAGGCAAGTTCCGCAACAGATACACTCATCCGTTATAAGAAACCCTTTTTGTGTTATTTCCTCTCCTCCAAAACTGAACGGTTCCCGCTCGATCGGCTCCTGTGCAAGACA
>CAMYVI010000002.1 GCA_947302185.1 uncultured Lachnospiraceae bacterium | reverse complement strand
CTACATAAACGACTACAAATCACGTGTTCTCGAAGACAATCCCGGAGCGGAAGTAATCGCGGAGAGATCCTCCTTTGCTCCTCAGCCTCAGTCGTCCATGGTCATCATGGATCAGCACACAGGCTATGTAAAAGCAATCGTCGGAGGAAGAGGTGAAAAAACCGCTTCTCTCACACTGAATCGTGCTACTACGACGACCAGACAGCCAGGATCTACCTTTAAGATATTATCCACATACGCTCCGGCTCTGGATTCAGGTCATATCACACTCGGTTCGGTATATAACGATGAGAAGACCAATTACAGCAACGGCAGGCCCGTGAATAATGCCGAGTCGGGCAATTACCGCGGTCCTACGACAATTCGAGACGCTATTATTCACTCGATCAATACGATCGCGGTTCAGGTCATTACGGAAATCGAACCCCGGACCGGCTTTGACCAGCTTCTGAAATTCGGCTTCACTACGCTGTCAGAGCGCAATGATATCTATCAGCCGCTTGCTCTGGGCGGTATCTACAACGGTGTCACCAATCTGGAGCTGACAGCTGCCTATGCATGTATTGCAAATGAAGGCACTTACATCCGCCCAGTATTCTACACAAAAATCGAGGATCAGGACGGTAATATCGTGATAGATAACACGCCCGAGACCAGTCAGGCCATTTCGAAGTCCACTGCGGCTCTTCTGACGAGTGCGCTTCAGGATGTCGTCACAAAAGGTACCGGTCAGGACGTTGCGCTCGATTGCAATATGCCGGTTGCGGGAAAGACCGGTACAACAACAGCTTATAACGATGTGTGGTTCGTCGGATTTACACCATACTATACATGCGGCGTCTGGGCGGGATATGACAGTGAGGAGACACTTCCCGAAGATGTCGATGAAAACAGCATTTACCGCAGGTATCATAAAATCCTTTGGAAAAAGGTCATGGACAGAATCTCACAGAATAAAGCATCAGCTGTATTCCGTATGCCGGAAGGTGTGATCATGACAGAAGATATCTGTGAACAGACCGGACTTCTTGCGAGAAGAGGATGTCCTTCCAGAACCGAATATTTTGCGGCCGGCACTGCGCCGACTTCCTATTGCGACGGCGATCATGATTATTGGTGGGATGATGATGACGAGGATGACGACTACTACAATGATTATGACTATGACAGATACGAGGAAGAAGAGACGAATAATGCTGCCGCAGCCGCTGCACAGGAAGCCGAACGTGAGAGAGCCGGTCAGCAATCCGAGGAAGAAGGTAACACCGATGCTGAGCAGGAACATACCGACACAGGAGGCGACGGCGGCGATACCGGCGGAGGTGATGAAGATGCCGGCGGTGGCGAAGATGCCGGCGGTGGTGACGATGGAGGCGGAGACGCTGAATACTACGACGAAGAGGAATAATAACGCGGCTTTCTCCATAATTTCAGTGTACTCTGTGATATGAAAGCCATGAATTGAAAAGAAACTACCTACATTAATAAAAGCAGCCGAATCCGGCAGGTTCAACCGGGAACCGCCGATTCAGCTGCTTTATTCTTGATTAATTCAGGGATTTACAGAACAAGTCTTGCTGCGCCGTACATTCCTGCGTCGTTGCCGAGTTTGGCAAGAACGATCGGAGTCGCGGCACATGCAGAGAATGCCTGCTTCCTGTAATAATTTCCTACGATGTTCGTAAGAGCTTCACCTGCCTTGGAAACGCCGCCGCCGATAACGATTATTTCAGGATCGGTAACACAGGCAAATGTAGCCAGCGCAGTGCCGAGGTACTTGGCAAAACGGTTGACGATCTTGGTTGCGACCTGATCTCCGTCTTTGAATGCATCGAAGACAGCCTTTGACGTCACTTCCCCATCGCGGAGAGCAGTCGGAATAACGGGATTTGCAAGAAGCTCTTCCTTGGCCAGGCGAACAACGCCTGTTGCGGATGCGACCTGCTCAAGGCAGCCGCACTTTCCGCAGTTGCACGGATCCGAAATATCATCATCGACATGGGCATGTCCGATTTCTCCGCCTGCACCGTGTGCACCCTCAAGAATCTGTCCTCCGACGATAATCCCGCCGCCGACACCTGTTCCAAGTGTAACCATGATCATGTTTTCCTTGCCTTCTCCGCCGCCTTTCCACTGTTCGCCGAGAGCTGCAACGTTTGCATCATTGCCGGCACGGACCTTCATGTCAAGAAGCTTTCCGAGCTCATACTCAACATTCGTCTCACCCCAGTGAAGATTTACTGCAACCGGAACGACGCCTGCCATAACAGGGCCCGGAATGCCTACGCCGACTCCGACAACATCATCCTTGGAATAGCCCTTTACAGTCATCTTGGATACTACTGTTGCGGCAATGTCAGGAAGGATGTTCTCTCCGCCGTTCTCTGTGCGTGTAACGATCTCCCACTTGTCAATTACACTGCCGTTCGTCTCGAACAGACCGCACTTAATTGTTGTTCCGCCGACATCGATACCAAAACATACTTTGCCCATACTTAGTTACCTCTCTTGTTCTTTATATTATTCTGCACACGGCGATACAGCTCCTGTGCAGCATTGTACCCCATCTTCTTCTGTCTGTGGTTGACAGCTGCCGTCTCAACTATGACGGCAAGATTTCGTCCCGGCCTGATCGGAATGGCATGGCTGACGATTTTATTTCCGAGAATTTCTATCGTCTGCTCCTCGAGTCCGAGACGATCATATTCTCCGTCCTTTTTCCAGTCTTCCAATTTGATGACAAGATCTATCGCCTGAGAATCTTTGACGTGTTCGACACCGTAAAGTGTCTTGACATCGATAATTCCGATACCTCTGAGCTCTATAAGATGTTTCGTCACATCGGGAGCAAAACCGATAAGCTCTGCATCAGATATTTTTCTCACAACCACAACATCGTCACTGACAAGCCTGTGCCCTCTTCGAACAAGCTCAAGGGCTGCCTCGGACTTACCGATTCCGCTCTCGCCCATAATCAAAACGCCTTCGCCATACACATCGACAAGTACTCCATGCATGGAAAGCCTGGGTGCCAGTTCTATCCCCAGATAGCGAATGATTTCCACCATAAAAGAACTGGTCGTGCGCTCTGAAATCAGGATCGGAACATTATATTTCTTCGCCGTATTTCTCATATCCTCAGTAGGCTCGGTCAAAGCTGTAAATATTACGCACGGCACTCCTCTGGAAATAAAATTCTCAAAGCAGGAATGCTGCTCCTCCTCATCTTTCGCGAGGATGTATGTGTACTCAACATATCCGATAATCTGGACACGTTCATGAGAAAAATGTTCAAAATATCCGGCGAGCTGCAGAGCCGGTCTGTTTATTTCCTGAGATGTCAGTTCAATCTTTGTCATATCGATCTCAGGTGTCAGATTGTGCAGATGAAGGTCTTCTGCAAGCTTTGTCAGTGGAACCGTTGTTTTCATCTAAATCTCCCGATTGCTGTCACTTCTTCAACTGTTCAGTTTTCTGACCAGTCAAACATATCAGTTAATCTGCTAATATTTTATCATACCGTGTCTGCTATTCCAATATACTTTCAGAACAATCACATTTTATGATTAAGATGCCAAAAGTCGATTACGGATCGTCCCATGCTTACGCAATCCTGTCATTTTATTAAAGAACGGATTTCATTTATGAAAAAAATCATATACGTTCTTTGCTGCCCGCTCATTCATAGAAGGCGCGTGAAGAAGTTCATCCATCGAAGCATCTCTCACTGCCTCGATCGTCTTAAATGTCCGCATAAGAGCTTTTCTACGCGCAGGTCCGATTCCCTCAATATCATCGAGAACAGAATGGACCTGACCTTTACTGCGAAGCTGCCTGTGATACTCAATCGCGAATCGATGAACCTCATCCTGAATTCTCGTTAGCAGTTTAAACCCTTCCGAATCCTTATCAATCGGAATTTCCCGGTCACGGAAATAGAGTCCTCTGATCCTGTGGAAATCATCCTTCACCATGCCTGCGACAGGAATGGAAAAGCCAAGGCCGCGAACTACTTTCTCGGCTACATGGACCTGACCTTTCCCGCCATCCATCAGAATGACATCCGGAAGTTTCGAGAATCCTTCATCCCCCTCCTTCGCTCTTGTGTACCTTCTGGTCAGAACTTCTTCCATACTGGCGTAATCGTTCGGACCGTCGACCCATTTGATACGGAATTTCCTGTAATCACTTTTCCTCGGTTTTCCTTTTTCATAGACGATCATAGAACCTACGGAATCAAAGCCGCTGATATTGGAAATATCATAAGATTCCATTCGGTCAGCTTTTTCAAGACCAAGCAGTGCGGCTATCTCCCGTACTGCTCCGATTGTGCGCAGTTCTTCGCGCTTCAGTCTTTCACGATCCTTTGAAAGGACCATCTCAGCGTTATCATGTGCGAGGGAGACAAGCTTTTCCTTCATACCTCTCTGAGGTACGCGGACCGTTACTTTTGCCCCCCTATGCCTCGTAAGCCACTGCTCGATCAACTCCCGATCCGGAATCTCCGTCTCTATCATGAGCTCCCTGGGAATAAAAGGCGCCGCGGAATAGTATTGGGTAATGAAGCTCGACAGGACCTGTCTGGGATCATCCGTATCGTCTGCAGTGAGGAAAAAGTGCTCTCTGCCTATCAGCTTTCCGCCGCGAACAAAAAATACCTGTACAACCGCATTTCGCGTGCCTAAAAAATCCGGATGCGCTTCCTGACCGCTCTCACTGAAATCATATTCCTGATCCGGATCATTACCGGTAACTGCATCCATTGCGATGGCAATGATATCGCGGTCATCACCGTTCGTACCCGTAATTTTCTGCCTCTGTCCTATCTGTTTCACGCTCTCTATCAGATCTCTGTAAGAAGCCGCTTCCTCAAAGCGCATATCCTCTGATGCTGTCAGCATCAATTGCTTCAGATGATCGATTTCTTCCTGATAATGCCCTTTGAGAAAGTACACCGACCTGTCAATATTCTCCCTGTACGACTCTTCCGTAATGCTTCCCCGGCAGGGCGCCTGACACTGACCTATGTGATAATACAGGCAAGGTCTGTCCTTACCGATATCTTCGGGAAGTTTCTTGCTGCAGGACCTGATTTTATACAGTTTTCGAAGAAGTTCTATAGTATCTCTTACTGCAGTAGAATTGACATAAGGACCAAAATATAAAGCCTTATCCTTTTTCATATTTCGCGCAAGCATTATGCGGGGATAAGCCTCATTAATCGTGACGCGGATATATGGGTAGCTCTTATCGTCCTTAAGCATTGTGTTATACTTAGGCCTGTGCTCTTTGATCAGATTCGATTCCAGTACCAGCGCCTCCAGTTCGGAGTCTGTCACAATATATTCAAAATGATCGATATTTCTGACCATCCTCTGTATCTTGGGACTTTTTTTGTAGCCTTGCTGAAAATATTGGCGGACCCGGTTCTTTAAGCTCACGGCTTTTCCTACATAGATAATCGTATCGTGCAGGTCATGCATTATATAAACGCCCGGACGTCCGGGAAGCTTTTTCAACTCTTCATCAATAATGAACTCTTTTTCTGCTTCCATATCATCTCCTCACTATTATGAAAAAAGGCTGCGCTTATGCGACAGCCTTTTCCTTTTACACTTCGTTCAAGTTATTCCTGTAGTCTTCCTGCTCCTCATCCTGAGGTTCAGGATAGTCAGACTGCTGCTGTGCATTCGGCCTGACGATTGGTGTTCGCTGCATATATCCCGGAATCTGCGGTCCGCTGCCCGAATTTCTGTTCTGTCCCTGGGGATACCGAGGTCCCTGCGGCGGCATAGGCATCTGGTTCCCGTCGCCCATGCCGTTACCGATATTTCTCGGCGGATACGGCATTCCTTCATTCTGCAGCCCGCTGTTCCCGTTATTTGCGGCATTTGGAAGCTGCTGTCTTTCCGGATATTCAACCGCTGAAGACGGGTCCCGATAAGGCGCCTCCGGTCCGATATTTTGACCGGGTACAGGTGAATATCCGACACTTTCCTGCTGAATCACACGTTTATTATCGATATTGCTCTCTTCTGTTTCGGGATCCGGCTCCGGGAGACCTTCTACCTGTCTGAAAATGCGCATAAACTCTTTCCCGGTGATTGTCTCTTTCTGAATCAGATACTCAGCAAGCTGATTCAGCGTCCCGCGGTGTGCGCTGAGAAGAGCAACTGCCTTTTCATAAGATCTCTTCAGCAGGATCATGACCTCATGATCGATCTCCGTAGCGGTCTGATCGCCGCAGTTGAGCACTGCTCTGCCGTCCAGATACTGACTCTCAACACTGGCGAGCCCCATAAGACCGAAACGTTCCGACATACCATACTGCGTAATCATTGCACGGGCAATTTTGGTAGCCTTCTCAATGTCATTTGCGGCACCGGTCGTTACTGTGTCAAATACGATCTCCTCGGCTGCTCTTCCGCCGAGAGTCATGACAAGCTGTGCTTCCAGTTCCTTTTTGGTATTCAGATACTTCTCCTCTTCCGGCACGTTCATAACATAACCGAGAGCACCCATCGTCCTCGGGATGATCGTTATCTTCTGTACAGGCTCTGAGTTTTTCTGCAAAGCGGAACAGAGCGCATGTCCGATCTCATGGTAAGATACAATTCTACGCTCTTCAATGCTGAGAATACGGTCTTTCTTCTCCTTGCCGACGAGAACCACTTCCACTGCCTCAAGGAGATCTTTCTGACTGACCTGATGCCTTCCGTTGCGTACGGCAAGAATAGCAGCCTCATTGATCATATTGGCCAGATCGGAGCCGACTGCACCGCCTGTAGCAAGCGCGATGGCGTCAAGATCAACTGTATCGTCCATCAGGACATCTTTTGCATGAACCTTCAGTATTGCAACCCGGCCTTTAAGATCCGGTCTGTCAACTATGACACGCCGGTCAAAACGACCCGGGCGGAGAAGAGCCGGATCGAGAATTTCCGGTCTGTTTGTTGCCGCCAGGATCAGCAGGCCTTTGGTCGCATCAAATCCGTCCATCTCGGCAAGAAGCTGATTCAGCGTCTGTTCACGCTCGTCATTTCCTCCGAATCTTCCGCTGTCCCGAGTCTTTCCTATCGCGTCGATCTCATCAATAAAAATGATGCAGGGAGCGTTCTTTTTCGCCTCCTCGAACAGGTCTCTGACACGGCTCGCTCCGACGCCGACGAACATTTCCACAAATTCAGAGCCGGATAGAGAGAAGAACGGGACTTTTGCTTCCCCGGCCACAGCCTTGGCGAGCAGCGTCTTGCCTGTTCCGGGAGGTCCTACCAAAAGCGCTCCTTTCGGAAGTTTGGCTCCTATAGCCGAGAATTTTCCGGGATTATGAAGAAAATCCACACATTCCTGCAGGCTTTCCTTAGCCTCATCCTCACCGGCTACATCGCGGAAAGTTATGCCGGTATCTTTCTGTACGTAAGCTTTGGCTTTGCTTTTGCCGACTCCCATCACTCCGCCGCCCCGGTTCATCCGTCCCATAAAAACGCTGAGGATGACCATGAAAAGAATAAACGGAATCAGAAAACTAAGCAGAGAATAGACTATTTCGCTTACTACCGAAGTCTCCTCCTTCGAGAATTCAACATCGTATTTGGCAAGGCGTTCAGTCAATGCTGTCTCGTCTTCCGTCATGGCTGTGTGATAAGTAATGTTCCCCGTCTCGTCAGTTTCGGTATTCGGCTCAATTTCAAGCGTCGAATTTTTGATCGTAACAGACTTGACTTCCTTGTTCTCCAGCATCTCTATGAACTTGTCATAAGTTATCTTCCTGGATGTCGACGTATCCAGCAGACCTGAGAAGAGACTCATACCTATGAGTCCGACCATCAGACATACCAGGAAAATAATCAGTGACTGACGGTTCCGATTGCCGTTATCATTCTGATTATTATTATTTCTGTTATTGTCCATCATGCTCCTTTCATCGGCTGAAAAAATCACTTCTGCATTTCAGCCACGTCCGCCCTCAGACAGACATAAATCATTATATGAATTTTGCATCAAATATGCAAGAACATGTATTCCCTTTCCTGTAAAACTTTTCTAAAATGTCCTCGCAGACTGTCCCGATCGGATTAATACTATTTCTGTTCTTATCCCGATTTTCCCTTTACATCTTTTTATAAGTTCTGTTATATTAGAAAAATGTGATTGAACTATGAATCCGCAGATACAACCAGGCTCGAACTGCTCACATTAAGTCAATGAGCACCTTCAGACAGCAGGAGGAGGAAATAATGAAAATCGGCTTCAGCAACGAAAAGTATCTTGAAATGCAGTCCGATATGATCCGGGAGCGAATCAGCACATTCGGCGGCAAGCTCTATCTGGAATTCGGCGGCAAGCTATTCGATGATTATCATGCATCCCGTGTACTCCCCGGCTTCCAGCCCGATTCCAAGCTTCGCATGCTGCTCCAGCTTAAGGATCAGACTGAAATCGTAATTGCCATCTCAGCCACAGACATAGAGAACAATAAAGTCAGAGGCGACCTCGGAATCACTTATGATACAGACGTATTGCGTCTCATCAATGAATTCCGTGACTGCGGCCTTTATGTCGGGTCCGTAGTAATCACCCAGTTCACCGGGCAGGATGCCGCGGTCCTTTTCAAAAATCATCTCGAGAATTATGGTATCCGGGTGTACATGCACTATATTATCAAGGGATATCCTCATAATGTACCGCTCATCGTCAGCGACGAAGGCTACGGAAAGAACGACTATATCGAAACATCTCATCCCCTCGTCATCGTGACTGCTCCGGGACCCGGATCGGGCAAGCTTGCCACATGCCTCTCCCAGCTGTATCACGATCACAAGCGCGGTATAGACGCCGGCTATGCTAAATTCGAAACTTTCCCGATCTGGAATCTTCCTCTCAAGCACGAGGTAAATCTCGCATACGAGGCAGCCACCGCAGATCTGAACGACGTCAACATGATCGACCCCTTCCACCTGGAAGCATACGGGGAAACAACTGTTAACTACAACCGCGACGTTCAGGCCTTCCCGGTCCTTCAGGCAATCTTTGAAAATATCTACGGAAAATGCCCGTATAAATCTCCTACCGATATGGGAGTCAACATGGCGGGCAAATGCATCATTGATGACGAAGTATGCCGCGAAGCCTCCAGACAGGAAATTATCCGGCGCTATTATGAAGCCCTCGTCGGTCTCGCCGACGGCACGCGCTATGAGGATGAAGCAGACAAAATCGAAATGATTATGAAACAGGCTCATGTATCCAAGAGCGACCGCCGCGTCATAGCACCGGCTATGAAGCGGGCTGAAGAGACCGGAGCTGCCGCTGCCGCCATCGAGCTGACCGACGGCACAATAGTCACCGGAAAAACATCCGAACTGCTCGGTCCTACTTCCGCAGTTCTCCTGAATGCCCTCAAAAAGATTGCGGGAATACAGCATGATATCAAAATCATCTCACCTGAAGCAATCCAGCCGATTCAGACGCTGAAAACGAAGTATCTCGGAGCAAGGAATCCCCGGCTGCACACCGATGAGGTTCTTTATGCCCTTTCCGTGTCAGCTGCTACGGATCCGACAGCCGAAGAAGTGATGGCAGCGCTTCCGCAGCTTCGCGGCTGCCAGGCTCACTGTTCCGTAATGCTCTCTCAGGTCGACCGGAGGCTCATGCAGAAGCTCGGAGTTCAGATGACCTGCGAGCCGGTCTATGAGAATAAGAAGATTTTGCGTTAACTTAGCTTTGCTTATGCAAATGTATGCTCCGCAGACATTTGTCACATATTTCACCCGAATCAAAAGAAGCACCTGAGCAGGCTGCATCCCGAGATGTCGTCCCGCACAGGTGCTTTTCATATCTAACCGTAATTTTTCGGATCTCACTGATTCGCAGCTTTGACAATCAGCACCGGATTCAGGGAAAGAAGAGACTTATCAGATCTTCTCAAGAGCATTCGCTACATCGGCGATCAGATCATCCGTCCCCTCGATACCGCAGGACATTCTGATCAGGTTTCCGGGAACTCCGCATGCGATGAGCTCTTCTTCCGTCAGCTGGCGATGGGTCGAGCTTGCCGGATGCAGGCAGCAGCTTCTTGCATCCGCTACATGTGTCTCGATTGCAAAGACCTTCAGTTCGTGCATGAACTTCTCAGCAGCCGCTCTTCCTCCCTTCACACAGAAAGAGACAACGCCGCATGTTCCGTTCGGCATATACTTCATAGCCACATCATAATACTTGTCGCCCGGCAGACCCGGATATGCTACTGATTCGACCTTATCACTTCCGGACAGGAATTTGGCCAGAGCAAGACCATTGGCACAGTGCTGCTTCATTCGGACATGCAGACTTTCAAGCCCGATATTGAGGATGTATGCATCCTGCGGTGACTGAATGGAACCGAAGTCACGCATGAGCTGGGATGTAGCTTTCGTGATAAAAGCTCCTTCAAGACCGAATTTCTCTGCATAAACGATACCGTGATAGCTTTCATCCGGTGTCGTAAGGCCGGGGAAACGCTCCGCGTTGGCCATCCAGTCGAACTTTCCGGAATCAACAATGGCACCTCCCACGCATGAGCCGTGACCATCCATGTATTTTGTCGTAGAATGCGTAACGATATCGGCTCCATGCTCGATCGGACGGCAGTTCACAGGTGTCGGGAACGTATTATCAACGATGAGCGGAACGCCGTGCCGATGAGCGGCATTGGCAAATTTTTCAAAATCAAGAACCGTCAAAGCAGGGTTTGCGATTGATTCGCCGAAAACAGCCTTTGTATTCGGTTTGAACGCTGCGTCGAGTTCTTCTTCGGTGCAGTCCGGGGAGACAAAAGTAAAATCAATTCCCATCTTGCGCATCGTAACGTTGAAAAGATTAAATGTTCCCCCGTAAATGGATGCACTGGACACGATATGGTCTCCTGCATTTGCAATATTGAAGACAGAATAAAAATTCGCTGCCTGACCGCTGGATGTCAGCATACCAGCTGTTCCGCCTTCCATAGCCGCAATTTTTGCTGCTACCAAATCGTTCGTCGGATTCTGAAGCCTTGTGTAGAAATATCCGGCCGCCTCAAGGTCAAAAAGCTTCGCCATATCTTCGCTTGTATCATATTTGAAAGTAGTGCTCTGGTAAATCGGTACTTCTCTCGGTTCGCCGTTTCCCGGTCTGTATCCACTCTGTACGCATTTTGTCTCAATATTCCACTCTGCCATAATTCCTGTGCTGTCCGATCATACACCGGCGTGCAATTACTGCCCGTTTAAGCATATCGTTCCGGGAGCAAAGCGCACGCGCATAACTCCGAAGAACCGCATCCGACAGCTTCTCCTTTCTATAAATCTTAATTAACCGGCGATACGGGCGGAACCGGCACATGCTCAAAGCGGCACGGTAAGGATAACGCCCGTAAAATTCCAATCCTTAGTTTAGCAGAATGAAGTGAGGTCGACAAGTGTTAAGGCTCACAAGATTTTCCGATCCGCCCTTGATTCGGGAATGAAGTGTGATCAGCAGATGCTCACAGCTCACAGGATTTTTCCCGATCCGCTCTTGATTCGGGAATGAAGCGTGATCAGCAGGTGCCTACGGCTCACAGGGTTTTTCCCGATCCGCTTTTATTTCAGTATAATGCTCCGACATCGGATCGTTATCGTCCGCATACCGCCACACATAACCTCCGTCCGATTTCCTGTGTCTCCGGCATACGCCCGAAATATGAGAGATACTGTAAACGGTCTCTGCTTCCTTAATACTGTTGTATCTGTGTAGTTCTGACATGCTTTTGGTATACTGTACTACACCTCTTTTTCTCATGGTGTCCTCCTTTCGAACTCCCGCAGATCTCATGCAGGGTTAATACCGTTCCGGGCACAGATATTACAGCCGGCACCAATATCCGCAGGACAATAAAAAGTAACATAAACTTCCCACGTTAATGTCAGACCGTCATCGAATGGGAAGCCTGCGATAGTAAAAAAAGGGATTTGCGCGGCGAACGCCGCAAAAGAAAATGAGAATGCGAATCAATCGCACTCTCATTTTATAACTGCTTTACTGAAATGTAAATAAGGTTCGTTTATAAATACAGATATTCGATATTAATGCATTCGATATTAATTCGATCCGCTGTATAAATCAGTCAGCACCCGATAGAATTGATTTGCCACCAATTTGTGTGCCGAAGCCGTCGGATGCAGTCCGTCAGGAAGGAAATATACCTGCTTGACTTCCAATCTGGCATGGTCTTTACTCATGTAATACTCCCAGTCTATGTATCGGTATCCGCTTCTCCTGACCCAGTTCGACATCTCATGGTGTATCTCGTTATACTGCTGCCTCGTAGCGGAGCAGTTCGGAGGTATCGTGCTCAGTATCGGCGTAATACCGTGAGCGGTCAGCAGACTGATCATTTTTTTCATATTGCTGAGCCACGTCGCATAATTCTTGTCATTCATACCGAATTCCAGGACAACATATTCAGGATGGTATGTATCCAGATAATAATCGTTGAGCCACTTAAGACCGTCAGCAGACTGTGCACCGCTCTTAGCTGAGATGGCAAAATCTTCTCCCCAAAGACTCTCCGTCACACTGGCATAGCGCTGCATATACATCGTTCCGAGGGAGCTTCCCTCCGTATAGCTGTCGCCGAGAATGCCGATCCGTTCATCGTTATTTGTAGCTCTTGAGGATATCTGGCTGTAAGAAAGCTTTCCGTAAACGTGCTGTTTCGTTACGCCCCATCCATGACCTGCACCGCTGTTCACAGAAGTAGATACGGATTTTCCCGTCTGCAGATCGGTAAGGGTTGCCCTGACCTTAAAAGAATCAGCGCGCTCCATGACCAGCTTATACTTTCTGCCCACTTCAGGAACGATTCCCTTGGTGGAAAGCGCTACGGTAGAACACGTCGACATTCCTTTTCCGGTAAATGTTTTGAACCCTTTCAGGACAGATATCTTCTTATTCTTCATATCGAAACATACGCCCGATCCGATATATCCGACAGAAGCGCCTTCATCATCCTCTTTCGTGAGGTAAATTACCGTATCTTTTGTCGCAGGTATAAAAGTCCATTCATATGCAGCGTCGGAAACATAGGTTTTTACCGCATTCGATATCGTGTGCGAACTTTCACTGACATCGCCCGTCTCCTCCAATATGAACTTTTGCGCATCCAATCCGTAATACGGAAGCGTAATAACGTCATTGCCGTCCATTGTCAGGGCAAATCCGGACAAAGCATTTATTATTGAATGTGATCCGTCCGGATGCGCATACAGATACCACCTCTGCCCGACCGTATCCTGCTTCTGGAATGTCACAGGAGAAACACCGGTAGCTCCGGCATATAACGCGTAGTTTATATTTCCGCTCACCAGCTTGAAGCCGCTTGAAGTGTATGAAGCACGGAACGATGACATGGTCTCATTTATCGAATTGCTTTTTACGAGCCTCAGACCGTTCTTCGCATACGAGCCATTTCCCCGCAGCGTTGATTCGGGGCTCTTCAACGGATGCAGATAGAATGTTTTTCCGATACAGCTTATATCCTGCACAACGCCGTCAAGGAAAGCTCTCGCGTCGCTTGCGAGCTGATATTTAAGTGCTGCTGTTCCCTGATAAGCACCGGTTCCCTTCAGCGTTATCGTTCCTGATCCGCTGTTCATATCTATACTGTATTCAGCTGTATAATCTATTCCCTCCATCAGCGGCAAACCGTAGAGTGTGACTGCGCAGGGCGGCTCAGGGAATGTTCCGGAGTCCTTATCAAGATACACTGTCTTATCATAAGTATAAGTTACCGTATTCCCGCATATATAAGGTCTGGACGGTTTAATTGTCCATGCGTTAAATGCGGAAGTCCGGGCCCCCAGCTGTACATTTGCACCGCCGGCTGCCTGTTTGACCGCAATATAATATGTTGAGTCTTTCATGCGAAGCGTATAAGAATTACCGGTCGCTTTCGGCTCCCACAGCTGTGTGTTGCTTCCGGATTTTTCGCGCTGTACGATATTGGAACCTTTGGCTGTTATGTACTTGCCCGTATGATAACTTCGGATATAATAATAACCTTCCTCAGCCGGCTCCAGATAATAGAGACGCACATTTGAAGAAGCCTTCGGACCCAGCTGGATATTCGTATCATTGTCTGTCTTGTTGCCCGCTACACAGAGCATTTCACCTGACGGCGCTTTCTGAAGTTGAATTGTATACAGTCCTTCATCCAGGATGTATTCAAAAACACGAATCGTTTTGTATGTCGTCCCGGTATACAAGCCTTTACCTGTGATAGTAAGTGTACATGCATCTCCGTTATCAGAAATATTGACCGTATAATCGGTGTCTTCAATGAGTATCTCTCCATACACGGATATGACCACTTCAGGACGCTGCAAGACGCCTTCTACTCTCTCAATTGAAGGAGTAACCGTCGTCTGCACCATCCCGCCGGCAAGCAGTTTTTTGGCAGGAGAAATATTCCATGCGGTTATCCCGGTATCGGATACCTGAACATTCGATCCGTTGACCGAGTGCTGTGCGGAAAGTGTTCCTTTTCCGTTCTTTGGGACAATGCTGAAAGCCCCGTTTTTAGACACGATCTGCCATTTCTGAGCATCTGTATCAGAACTCTCTGTCTGAATAACATTTCCTTTTTCTTCGACTGACAGATATTTTCCGGTATGAAGGCTTCTTATTGTGTAGTAAGTCCCGTCGAACCTGATATCGAAAATGCGGACGTTTGAACTGACATATGTACCCAGCTGTACATTTGCCGATTCAAGCTCTGAATTACCGGCAATACATATCATCTTTCTTGCAGAGGAAACAGTGGATATATAATACAGACCGGGGTTAATTGCCGCTTTACCCAGGAGCAGTTCTTCTGCGCTGAGATCACTCTCAGCGGCTGAAGCGAGTGACTCATCGGAAGGAAGTGAGGAGTCATCATCCGACATGGTAAAGTCTTCACCGACAGCGGATTCATCTGCCTGATCGGCAGTATCTCCGGAATTGACGGATCCGTCAGAAATACTCTCCGAATCATGTTCGTCGCCGGATACTGCGGAATCGTCACCGGTCACAATATCCGTATTCCCGTTCTCGATTATACTGCTCTGATCCGGAACCTGCTCGTCCGAAGCGTTCTGAAAAGCGTTCTCAGTTTTGACATTCTCGACGGAATTGACCTCGCCGGAGCTCACTCCTCCGAAAGCCTCTGCTGCGGACACTTTATTTGTACAGCATACGGATATGAGCATGATTGTACTGAGCGCCAAGGCAGTCAGCCTTTTTGAGTTTCTCATTGGCATTATAACTACTCCTTATTTGTGTTTCTCCTTTTCCATCACGTCTGTATTATATTATAATTTTTTTTTACAATACAAGCCCTTCATACAAAAGAGGCTGACGAATAAAACGCGCGAGTGCAACAAAATAGGGGGCACTTTATACAAATGCCCCCTGCTTTAATATCTGAGTTCAGTCAGGATCAGTCGAAATCAATATCATATGACTTTTCAAATATTCCCCCTGTCTCAAGGCTCTGTTCATACTCTCGTTCCGGCAGCTCTCCTGTGAACGTTGTGCGGTCCAGACGTCCGTACCACGGCTCGAGGCATACAAACGGAGCTGCGGCCTTCGGAGACCACACTGCGACAAGCGGAGCCTCAAACCGGGTTGTTACATAAGGTTTCTTATCGGCATCGCAAAGAGAAATCCTGTGGACCTGCCCGTTTTCAATGATAAGGGTATTGATATCGAATAAGTCATCAGTGATGCGCAGATATCCGCCGTCCTCAAGCGGGTAATCCTTTGTATCATCGCTGAGTCCGCCGTCCTTAAGATTCATAAGGCTGACTTTGAGCGGCTTCTCGGTATCAAATGCCAGATAGCATGCATTTTTCGCAGCTTCACTGTCTGTCGGCGGCGTGTTGAACGCCGGATGAGCTCCTACAGAGAAATAAAGCGTTTCATCAGCCGGATTGATAACTCTCCATGTAATCTTCAGTGAGCGTCCCGTCAGATTGTATCCGACCTCAAAGCGGAAGCGGAAGGGATACTCTGCCAATGTGTTCTCATTTTCCTCAAGGGCGAAACCCAGTTCACATCCCGGAACATCCGCTTTCACGAACTCGCTTCTGCGCCCGAAACCATGCTGTTTCATCAGATATGCCTTTCCCTTGTAGCGGTACTCGTCATGCATGACACTTCCGACGATCGGGAAAAGATTCGGAGACGTCCATCCCCAGAATGCGGGATCAGCCTGCCACATGTACTCCTGTCCCGTTACATTGTCCTTTACGGAACGGATCTCTGCCCCCTGAGTGCGAACAGTCACGGTCAGCTCTGAATTTTTAAGAATATAGTCAGCCATCTTGATTCCTCTCTTTCTATTTCGCGGTATCATAAAATCAGATACAATTATTGTAACTCATTTTTCCGGCCAATCATACTCTTTTTCACAAATTTCGTTCACCCCTCCGTCTGTTCCTTTGTTTTCCTGCGGATCCTCTGTATCGCATTATCGATCGATTTCGGAGTCTTTCCCAGGATCCCGGCGATTTCCCGATAATCATATCCCCGAAGCTGAAGATCAAATACAACTTTCTCCATTCTGCTCAGCGTCTCGTATATCTTATCGTAAGTCTCGCCGGCACCCTCCTGCTCGAGAAAAATCTTCTCCGGGCTCTCCTCCGGCCCCATATAGCTTTCCCACTCCTCCTCTGTGAGATGGACTGCTTCTGTCTGTGCTTTCCGCTTCTGTCTCGCCGAGATCTCAATCGCGTGCATCAGCTGACGGTCGATGCACAGAGCGGCAAAAGTGAAGAAAGAGGCTCCCTTATTGTTTCGGGGCTCGTAATCCCTGACAGCTTTATAAAGCCCGATCATACCCTCCTGAATCAGATCGTCCAGATCTCCGCCCTTTAAATACTTAGACATAGCCCTGCTCTTCACCAGAGGCTTATATTTCTGCAGAAGATAGTCCATTGTCTCTGTAGTGCCTTCACGGTACATCCGGATCAGTTCTTCATCCGTCAGATTTCGGAAATCCGCAATTTCAGAATTAATATTTGTATTATTCACATTTATCCTCTCTGCCGAACGATCTCATACATCAGAACACCTGCCGCCACAGATGCGTTCAGAGAATCAATCTCACCTTTCATGGGGATTGATGCGACAAAATCACACTTTTCCTTTACAAGCCTGCTTACGCCGCTTCCCTCCGAACCGACCACAAGTCCGATCGGACCTGTCAGCTTAAGATCATACATCCTCGTACCGTCCATGTCTGCACAGACGAACCAGAGCCCCTGATCCTTTAAGTGAACGATTTCGTTCCCGATATTGGTCACACGTGCGACCGGAATATAATTGACAGCGCCGGCGGAAGCTCGTACGGCGATCGGAGTAAGACCGACTGCGCGCCGTTTGGGAAGGATAACTCCATGCGCGCCTGCCAGAGCGGCCGTCCGGATAATAGCGCCGAGGTTATGCGGATCTTCAATGCCGTCTAACAGAACGATGAACGGATCCTCCCCCTTATCCCGGGCATTTGCGAGTATATCATCCACTGTAGCGTAATCAAATGCTGCGGCCTGCGCTATGACTCCCTGGTGATGTCCTGTTACAGACATTTCATCAAGCCTTTCTTTCGTCACAAAATTCACGATCGTATCATGCTTCTTCGCTTCACGAAGCACGGTACCGATCGGTCCGTCATGAAGCTGCTCCTGAACAAACACTTTATCGATCTGTCTTCCCGAACGGAAAGCCTCAATGACCGCATTCCGTCCTTCTACGCGTCCGCTGAGTTCTTCCTCAGTCAGTTCTCTCTTCACATTCTCTCTGTCGAATTTCCTGTCTCCGCGTTTACGGCTGCGGTCTCCGTTATCTTTATCTCTGCTCATATCTCTGCTTTCTTATTGTAAAACTTCCGGTTCCTTTTGGCGCATTCATCCCGAAACATAGTTTACGGGAATTCTGCGTCTGAAATATGCTGAAAAAATGCGGGGTCAGAGCACTTCCAACCCCGCTGAAATATCACTGTCCGTTTTTTGCGATCGCGATGCGAATCAGCTCTTCAAGCCTATCCTGCTTTCCCGCAAGATAGAGGTAGCCGATAAGCGCTTCAAATCCCGTCGCTCTTCGATAATCCGCCACAGTAGCGTTCTTCGCCATAGTATGCGATTTCGCATTTCTTCCGCGGCGATAAATATCCGCCTCCGTCTCATCCAGTACCGGCTCAATCGCCCCCATCGCATCGGACTGCGCATGAGCTCTGGCAAGCAGAGAAGAACGGCGGTTCAATTCATTCGGGCGCATGTCGCCCCTCTGTACAAGCATGGTCCTGACATACAATTCATAGACCGCGTCTCCCAGAAAAGCGAGCGTCAGAGGTGCGAGAGAACGCGCCTCTTCCTCCGAACCGTTCGGCGTGAAACGATACTCCTTATTCTCTCCCGGCAAATCGACAGACGCCGATTTCCCTGCCGTATCTGAAAATTTCTCGATCATGGCAAGAAACCCGTCTCTTACATTCGCCTTCTGCAACTTTTGATTATCTGTTATTTTCTGCTCCACTTGACTCCGTCCTTGGTATCCATAAGCACGATACCCATATTCCCCAGCTGATTTCTTATCTCATCTGCACGCGCAAAATTTCTCGCTTTTCTGGCATTCTGGCGTTCCTCTATGAGCGCTTCGATATCCGCATCGAGCATCTCCTCTTTTTTGTACGCTATGATGCCGAGAATATCGCAAAGTTCGTTGAGTGTGTCAAAAGCCGCCTTCGTGACATAGGCCGAGCAGTCCTCGGTAACGTTGATATTTGCATAGCGGACCAGATCAAAGATAACCGAAAGGGCGTCAGCCGTATTTGCATCGTCATCCATCTTCTCATCGAACTTATCTACAAAAGCACGAATCTCGGCCACCCTGGCCTCGTCGTCCGCGCCCCGGTCATGATTTGCATTTGCAGACATAAGGTCATTCAGTCTCGTCGCCGCACGGCGGATTCTCTCAAGCGAGTTGCCTGCGGCTTCCATAAGCTCCGCGCTGAAATTCAGCGGGCTCCTGTAGTGTGCACTCAGCATAAAAAGTCTCAGGACCTGCAGATCATACTTCTCGGAGATGTCACGGACCGTAAAGAAATTTCCGAGGGACTTGGACATCTTTTTGTTATCAATGTTAAGGAATGCGTTATGCATCCAGTAACGCGCGAACTCCTTGCCGGAAGCGCACTCGGACTGAGCGATCTCGTTCTCATGATGCGGGAACACAAGATCCTCACCTCCGGCGTGAATGTCAATCTGTTCTCCGAGATATCTCTTTGACATGACAGAACACTCGATATGCCAGCCCGGGCGTCCGTCACACCACGGTGACTTCCAGGAAGGTTCCCCCTCTTTTTTCGGTTTCCAGAGGACAAAATCAAGCGGATCCTCCTTCTCATCTTCACCGGAGACCTTCAGATCGCGGAAACCGGAGCGAAGATCATCGAGGTTCTTCCCGGATAGCTTTCCGTAACCGCCGAAACTTCTCGTGCGGAAATATACCGTACCGTTCTTCGGGTAAGCGTGCCCCTTGCGGATCAGGGTGTCGATCATATCGATCATGAAAGGAATCTCCTCCGTTGCCTTGGGATGGACGGTGGCGGGACGCACATTCATTCCTTCCATATCCTTTTTGCACTCCGCGATGTAGCGCTCGGAGATTACGGAAGAGTCGACGCCCTCTTCATTTGCAGCCTTGATGATCTTGTCATCAACATCCGTGAAGTTGGAAACATAATTAACTTCATATCCCTTGTGCTCGAGATATCTGCGCACGGTATCGAAGACTATCATAGGTCTCGCGTTACCGATATGAATCAGGTTATAAACGGTCGGTCCGCATACATACATGCTGACCTTTCCCGGAGTAAGCGGAACAAATTCCTCTTTGTGCATTGTCAATGTATTGAAAATTTTCATGTCTTCTCCTTTTATTTCCGATTGCGCTCGGATACATACCAAATCACGCCCCGGACATGCCGCATAATCCGGCTGAGCGCCGGCTGACAACATTCCGAACCGGACCCCCTGACATTTTTACGGAACAGATACCAAACGCATCAGATGTAATCTGCAAATACGCAGTCCTGCACTTCCTCATATTCTCTTTCTTCAGGTCTGATTTCATAGCTGTACTTTTCCTTCAGATAAGGAGCCTCACAGGCTCTCTCAACTGCTGCAGGCGTTTCACCCGCAGTTAACGAACTCAGTCTCCGCACTTCCTCCTCGACGGAAAGCATGCGGTTTATCAGTTCATTATTCACTCTCTGAAGAACTTTCATGTCCTGAAGAATCGGGTCGGGCAGATTGGTCTGGTCGATCGTCTCGCGCGGAACGACTTTATTCTTCATCCTGACGACACGTCCCGGAACGCCGACAACAGTACAGTTGGGCGGAACATCTTTCAGAACGACGGAACCGGCTCCGATTTTGGAATTCGCTCCGATCCTTATGGAACCGAGCACTTTTGCACCGGCCGAAACCATGACGCCGTCCTCAAGAGTAGGGTGTCGTTTCCCCTGTTCCTTACCGGTGCCTCCGAGCGTGACGCCCTGATAGAGAGTCACATTATCACCGATCTCACATGTCTCTCCGATGACGACTCCTGTACCATGATCGATAAAGAATCCCTTCCCGATCGTAGCGCCCGGATGAATTTCGATACCGGTCTTTCGCGCGGCTCGCTGGGAAATCAGGCGGGCTTCGAACGTCCTTCCCTCATTCCAGAGTTTATGCGCTTTCCGGTGGGCACGCATCACGTGATAACAGGGGTAGAGGAGCACATCCCAGTATGTGCGGATGGCAGGGTCACGTTCTTTGTAAACTTCGTAGGTCTCTTTGAGATCTTTGAGCCATGTCATAATAATTCCCCCCTGTTACAGATTGATCCGGGTCCCGCTTACGGGACTGTGTGCGGAATTACAGTCAGCGCTATCTGACTTCTTTACAAACCTTTTCTAAATCAGTCTATCAGAACTCCCGCTTTTGTCAAGTAATTCGATGGTACGCGGTATTTATCAATTCAGTTATCTTAATGTCCGATGCATCCGACAGGCATTCCGCTTTTTCACCTTTCTATGCAGCATACAGCCTGAGCTGATATACCGAGCTTTGCGCCGGTGAATCCGAGTTTCTCTTCCGTTGTCGCCTTAACATTGACGCGGTCTGTCGGAATACCGAGTGTTTCGGCGATGTTAACCCGCATCTTTTCAATATGCGGGCGCATCTTCGGCGCCTGTGCAATAATTGTCGCATCAATATTGCAGATGGTATAGCCGTTCTCTTCGAGCATGTCGCCCACACGGGCGAGAAGAACTCTTGAGTCTGCCCCTCTGTATTCTTCAGCACTATCCGGAAAATGAAGCCCGATATCACCGAGAGCCGCTGCGCCGAGCATAGCGTCCATAATTGCGTGGAGGAGGACATCTGCGTCCGAATGGCCGAGCAGACCTGTCTCATGCGGAATCTCCACCCCTCCGATAATAAGTTTTCTTCCTTCCACAAGCTTGTGTACATCATAGCCTGTTCCTATTCTATACATATTTTCCCCCTGTGTGTCCTGCTGTTCTGAATGAAACCTTCTGAATCTGATATTTTTCACCCGGCATCCATGGATATCGCGACTCAATCCGGATGCCTGGGTACTGAACATTTATCCTTATTTTACCCTATCTTTCGTGAATAGGCACTAAAAAACGGAAGTAAAAGCCGAACGCCTTACTTCCGTATCTTTTTTCAAAAACGCCTCGGCGTTCCTGACGCGACATGCGCTGCGCGCAAGCGCCTTTCACTGTGCATGTCTGCAATACGCCGGAGACTTTTACCCTGCAGTTGACGAGTCTTCCGCTGCCTCAAGATCCGACAGATGTTTTGCAATCGCTGTCTTCAGAGATGCCATGACGGAGTAGACAGTCTTATCGTCACCATCCTTATAGACATACAGGGAATTTACTGCATCGTTTTCATCACCAAGGGCGACTTCAACCATTTTTCCCTCTGTATCTGTGACCTTCAGCACATACTGCGGAACATCCAGACCATACTGAGACAGATCCGTGACATCCTCTAACGTCTGATAGACCGTGATGCCTGTCACACCGGAACACAGCGTATTCATCTCTGTCTGATCCAGTTCAAGTTCCGGCTTATCATCGTACGACCATTGTCCGTCTACTCTATGGAAAGAAAGTGTCTCCCCATCGTCCGAAGTCCAGCTGATTGCCTGAATACGGTCTGCAGTAAGTTCGAACAGAGTATCCTTCGCTTCCTCCTCTGCCGTGCTGCTGCTTCTGACAACAGAGTATACTCCTATCAGAGCCGCCAGGATGCAGACCGCACATATAAGTAATATAACCTTTTTCTTCATCATCTACTCCTGCGTCTCAGCGTGATAAAAATTCCCCAGATCAGTACCAGAGCCGGCAGTCCGAACATGAGCACATTTCCTATCAATGCAGACGTTCCGGCAGGAACAGTGATACTCGGTTCCTGCATCGTTTTGGCAGCTATGGAAACCGTGACCTCACGGTCTGTCAGATATGTTATCGAATCTGAAAACAGCTGATGATTTCCGGCAGGAATTTCGACATACATCTGCAGCAGGGATGACAGTGCGTCTGAACTGAAAAGGCAGGGCGAAGAATAATAAAGGATTTTGGTATGAGAGACCTCTTCTTCCTCCTCTTTTTCCTCCTCGAGCTCTACGTCAGCCTCTCCGTAGGAGCCGTTTGTGAGAGTCTGCTCGATTTTGACTCCAAGCGTGAACGGGCCCTCTGTATCCCCTTCTTCCTTGTCAAGAGACTGAGTATCAAGCGGTTTTGTAAATGCATCTTCGGATGTCGTGAGCAGAGGCGTTACGGTATAAGTCAGCTCGTCATTATCCGAATCAATACCGATTCCCTGTGTAAACGCATCCACAATGTTCATACCGGCTGTTTTTTCCGTCACATCCGCTGCTTCTACGTCCGGGATCAAAATGTACGGCGCCTGAGTATAGCGGGCAGCATCCCCCTCGACAACAAATCCCGGAATACGGCTCACACCGTAGGCTTCAAGAATGCTGTCGAAATTCGGCGTCTCATCAGACGCTACGATTGAAACGATCAGAGCCTTTCCGCCGTCAGCGAGATATGAAATGACCTTTTTGGCTTCATCCTGTGTGAAATCTGTCGCGGGTGCAAAAATTATCAGGACGTCGCAATCGTCAGGAATGTCTGTGCTCAGAAGATTGATATCTTTCGCAGTTATTCCGGACTTCTCGAGCAGATCCGCCATATCGGCACTCAGTGCAATTTCGTCATGTCCCGACACGGTATAAGCCGTGCCGGTATCGCCACCGGCTACATATGCGATAGCGCTCGTAATCTGGCCTTCCCCGTCAAAGCTGTATTGATAGGTAGAATAATCCGTCAGATAAATTGAATAATTATCAATTACTTTTGAATTTTTCCCCGACGTAACTATTACACTGTTGGGTTGAACTGCTTTATCGGTATACTGCTGATAGAAAGTAGGATTGGCAACGACATCAACCTTTTTCAACTTAACATGGTCCGATGCCGAAACATAGGAATTCAGCAGTGTCTCGATCCTGGTATCTTCGTTACCTGCCTGAACAAGATAATTCAGGGTGACATCCTCTGTAAGTCCCGCGAGAACCTCTTTGGTAGTTTCACCGATGGTGAATATCTTGTTAGTCGACATATCAAATGTCGTTTTATCCGATGGCAGCGCTCCGACAATCATGTTGATAACTGCGATCACCGCAATTATGACGGCGGCCATTCCGACAGCAAAGGAACCGTTTGTCAAGCTTCTCTTATCTATTTTCCTTTTAGCCTTCCGCGGGGAGTTCGATTCCGCCCCTGCGCTTTTGGCATCTGTTTTCTTTTTTAAAATATTCATGACTGCTCCTCCTTAATTCCAACGTCTTCTCTGGAGCGATGTATAGGTCAGCACAACGCCGATGACCGCTGCCGAGATGAAATACAAAAGATCAGCCAGATTAAAACTGCTGTAGGCAAAGGACTCAAAATGCGAATAGAAGTCAAAACATTTCAAAATCATCTCGGACTTGCCCGCAAACCAGTCAGCCTTCACGATATACGCGACGAACACACAGACTGCACACAGGGCGGCGGCTGCCGCTCCTGCATAAAAACTGCCGGTCATCACTATTACAATTCCTCCGAGTATCAAGGCGAGAGCTAAGAACATCACCATGGACGAGAAACTGTTCGAACTGAGCAGTGTATATGCATTGTGCATGATCATAGTCAGGAATACGAACAGGAGGCTCCCGATCGCGGCTATTATCTGATTGTCAGTCAAAGAGCTGATGAACATACCGCATGCCAGATAAGCACAACCGATCATGAAGAACACCAGTATACTCACATAATCAACAGCAAAAGATGTCTCCCCGAAAGACATTATGGCAAGAGGGAGAATACACATTAAAAGGCACGGTATTGCATACACGGTTATGAGTGCCAGATACTTGCCGAGAACAATTTCCATCGGTGATACAGGTGCCGTAAGAAGCAGCTGGTCAGTCTTCTGCCTGCGCTCCTCGGCAAATGAGCGCATAGTCAGCACCGGTACAACAATATAAAAAATCAGATTCGAATTGAAGACTGCATAGACCAGACTCGAAGCCCCGCTGCTTAAATTGTAAAAGCGGAACATATAACCCACTATAAGCAGCATGACCGCAATCGCAATCGCCCCGTACATGGAGGTAAGGCAGCTCTTCAGTTCTCTCTTATAAATCGCTATCATACTTCCTCCTCTGCTTTCACGATACCTGTATCATCAGCGGAATGACCTCCGTCCGTATCATTATTTCCACCGGATAAAGCTTCCTCATCTTCGCGGTCATCCCTGACCGAACCGTAATCAGCATCGTCTTCTCCTGTTTCGCGTTCTTCCTCAGCGTTCCCGGGTTCAGTTTCATCCGCCTCCGAATAATCCACATCTCCTTCAACTTCAGTAAGTTCAAGGAAGATATCCTCGAGACTTGCTTTCTTCACATCAACGGAATAATAGGGGCATCCCGCACCGGAGAGAGCCGTGACGATTTCCTTTCTGGGATCACCGCTTCCCTCATATTCAATTGTTGCGGAAAGGAGTTCATCCCGGTCTTTTGTGATTGTTACCCGGTCCTCGCCGGCGAATTCATGCAGTACCTTCACAAGCGTCTCTTCGTCTGCCGGCGACGTAATAATGATCTGTGTCCCCTGGTTCTGCCTCTTTGCGAGATTTTCAGGGGTATCAAGTGCGACAAGGCGGCCGTTGGAAATGATCATGACCGTATCACAGATCTCGCTTACCTCAGCAAGAATATGGGAACTCAGAATAACCGTATGTTTCTTTCCGAGCTCCTTAATCAGCTCTCTGATCTCAATGATCTGCTTCGGATCCAGACCGACGGTCGGTTCATCCAGAATCAGAGTCTGCGGATTGCTTACAAGTGCCTGAGCAAAACCGACTCTCTGCTTATATCCTTTCGACAGGTTTCTTATAAGTCTGTCCGCAACGTCCTCAATGCTGAGTTCCTCCATGACACGTGCAACAGCTTCTTTCCGCTCTTTTCGCGGAACCTTCTTAAGTTCTGCTGCAAATGTGAGGTATTCCCGCACCGTCATTTCCGGATAGAGCGGCGGTATCTCCGGCAGATATCCGATTGTACGCTTTGCTTTTTCCGGCTCATCGAGAATATTGTAGCCGTTAATGATTATTTCCCCTTCTGTCGGAGCAAGATATCCGGTCATTATATTCATCGTGGTGGACTTTCCTGCACCGTTCGGTCCGAGAAAACCGTAGACCGAGCCCTCCTCGACCGTAAAACTGAGGTCGCATACGGCAAGATGGTTACCGTACTGTTTTGTAAGATTCTTTACTTCAATCAAAACCGATCCTCCTCGAAGTTGACACAGCGCATTTTCGCCTTGTGTCGTTCTGTCAGTTACTCTCATATTCAGAGCAGTTTCGAGACTCTGTAAGTCATGGGATCACATGAACATGACAGACAATTTTCGCAAAAAGCCGGCACTCCGCTTTTCACCTGAGTCTTATACTGCAATCATCTGACTATAGTAGGCGTGACATGTGTTAATTTTGTGAAAGAAGCTGCAAAAAAGATGTCCTCCCGCATACCGGCAATACTGCAATTCTTGCTGTTCCTCACAAAAACAGCGCAAAAAAGCCGCTTCCGGCAAAGCAGGAACCAAACACCAACAGTACCCTTCAGATACCGTAATGTCAAGTACTTCTTTAAGCCGGATGCGGCAGTATCATTCAATTCCCGTTCAAGTATTACCGTAATATCCTCTGAACGATTTGCTAATACGATATATGAGCTCAGTCTCCGAAAATACTCTCCAGCTCATCCTGACAGATGACCTTCACGCCATGCTTTGTCAGCAAGTCGGCAGCCGCCTTGTTGTCAGCCACCTTAATTACAAGATATGCTTTGTCACGCTGCCTTGTCAGGAAAGCGTAAGTATACTCAAGATTGATATTTTGCTCACCCAGGATGGCAAGTATATCGCTGAGCGCACCGGGCTCGTCTTTCATCTCGACAGTCAGAACTTTCGTGATCTGGCATACATAGCCTTCGTCCTTAAGGACTGTAACAGTATCATAGACATCGTCAACGATGACCCTTGCGATTCCGAAATCCATCGCGTCGGCAACGCAGAGAGCTCTCATATCGATATTGTTTTTCTGGAGGACCTTGCAGAACTCGGCAAGTGTTCCGGGCTTGTTCTCAAGGAACACGGAAATCTGTTTTGTTGTCATAACATTCCCCTTTACTAAGTGGCAGGATGCCGAATCACAGCATCCCTATTCATTGTTCAATGTCGGAGATTAAAATCATCCTTTATAAAGATTTCTCTTATCGATCACACGGACAGCCTTGCCCTCAGAGCGGGTAATGCTCTTCGGAGCGACGAGCTTGACATTTGCATAAATGCCGAGCATAGATTTAAGTCCGGCTACGAGTTCTCTCTCCTTGGCCGTTACTTTGGACAGCTCATCGGAGAACATTTCCGGAGTCATCTCTACTCTGACTTCGAGGCTGTCACTGTTTTTCTGACGGTCAACAATAATCTGATAGTTGGCGGCATAGCCATGGTTAAGCAGAACGGTCTCGATCTGTGACGGGAATACGTTGACGCCTTTGACAATAAGCATATCGTCAGAGCGGCCGAGCGGCTTCGTCATCTTGACAAATGTTCTTCCGCATGAGCATTTTTCTCTGGACAGGATACAGATATCCTTCGTGCGGTAACGGATGAGCGGGAACGCTTCCTTTGCAAATGAGGTGAATACAAGCTCTCCCTTCTCACCATCCGGAAGGACTTCACCGGTCTTCGGATTAATCACCTCTGCGATGAAATAATCCTCATTAATGTGCATACCCGTCTGCTCCTGGCATTCGAATGAGACGCCGGGTCCCGAAATCTCAGTCAGGCCGTAGATATCATACGCCTTGATTCCAAGAGCCTGCTCGATATCGTGTCTCATCTCCTCTGTCCAGGCCTCGGCTCCGAAAATACCTGCTTTCAGGCGTATCTTATCGCGAAGCCCTCTCTCATGAATCGACTCGGCAAGATAAGCCGCATAAGAAGGCGTACAGCACAGAACGGTAGCGTTCAGATCCGTCATGAACTGGATCTGCCTGTCTGTATTTCCGGATGACATCGGCAGTGTCAGAGAACCGAGCATATGAGAACCGCCGTTAAGGCCTGCTCCACCGGTAAAGAGTCCGAAGCCGTAAGAAACCTGTACCACGTCTTCCTTCGTTGCACCTGTCGCTACGAGAGCACGTGCGCAGCACTCATCCCAGAGCTGAATATCGTTCGTGGTATAAAAAGCTACTACACGGCGGCCTGTCGTTCCCGAAGTGGAATGAATTCTGACACAGTCCTCAAGCGGGCGGGCCAGAAGACCGTACGGATACGCCTCCCGCAGATCATCCTTGGTCAGGAACGGAAGCTTGTGAAGGTCTTCAAGGCCTTTAATGTCATCGGGGGTTACACCCTTCCTCTCCATCTTCTCGCGGTAATAAGGGACATTGTCCCATACTCTTTTAACGGCATCGACAAGACCCTTACTCTGCCATTCTTTTATCTGTTCGCGAGACGCTGTCTCTTTTTCCGGTGAAAAATATCTCTGCATTTTCTTATCTCCTTTATGCCTCCAAAAATCTAATGCATAGAATAACACAGTTTAGCGGTTTAAAGCAACACCGTATCAAAGGATTATGGACAATATTCTATGATAATCTATACTTTTTGAGTGTCTGTTTTCCGCTTTTTATAGGTTCAGCCTATATATTTAGAATTTCAATGATCTGCCTGCATTGACAAGTCCGGCAAATTCCTCCGCCTGCTTCTCACGCTCATCTTCATCCAGTATATCCAGCCTGCCTACACTCCCTATAGGATATTTGCCCTCAAGGCTTATCTCTCTGAGAACTTCATACCACTTTTTCGCAGTATCTATTACAGTCCCGTCTTCAAAAAGAATCAGGTCGCCGCCCTCAGAGTGCTCGTACATGTCAAAATCCACGTAGGTATCATACCAGTAGTAAATCCTCACATATGCCAGCCCTTCTTCCATGCCGCCGATCACGGCCGGATAATACTTCTCGGGCATAGCTGCACGCAATCCCTGTGCAGCTTCATTGTCATGTCTCCATGAGTCAGGGCTAATCTTTTCTGCTGTTCTCATAAAGAGATCATGCGCTGCATCAAGCAGATGCTTTTCCTGCGTTCTCTCTTCCGCCGATAAATGGCAGAATGCATAGATTCTGTCTTCATATGTGTAGTCCATCGGAATCACCTTCCTTACGGGGAATTATCACCTTTTTTCAGCTCAGACTTTAGTTACGATCAGCAACGCCGTAAACATAACGGACATGCTCATATCATGATAAATTATCTAGAAGCGACTCTCCGATCGTTCCCTCCGGCATCTCGAGTCCGAAATTGTCCGCTATCGTATAGCCGATCACGCCGAAGCAGTCTGTCTCCGGCAATACTCCGCTGCCCTTCATGGACGGCGAATACATAAGAAGCGGCACCTTCTCCCTTGTGTGGTCGGAACCGGTCCAGGTAGGATCGTTGCCGTGATCCGCTGTGATCATCAGCAGATCATCATCATGCATTTCCCTGAGGAATTCTCCGAGTTTAACATCAAATCGAACGATTTCCTGGGCGTATCCCTGAACATTTCTTCTGTGTCCCCACAGTGCGTCGAAATCAACCAGATTTGTAAAGCACAGGCCTTTCCAGTCATTTCTCTTCGCGACGTCTATTGTCTGTTCCATCCCGTTAACCGAACTGACGGAATGAATCGCCTCTGTGATTCCGTAACCGTCGAAAATGTCGGATATTTTCCCGACAGAGATGACATCATAGCCCGCATCTGAAAGGACATTCAGAGTAGTAGGTCCCGACGGCTTCAGGGCGTAGTCGTGCCGGTTGGATGTCCGGACAAATTCCCCCTTATGCTTTCCCAGATAAGGTCTTGCAATAATTCGGCCGACCCTCCACTCATCTTTCATAGTTATCTCACGGGCGTAACTGCAGATATCATAGAGCTCTTTAAGTCCGAAAGTCTCCTCATTCCCGCAGATCTGAAGGACAGAGTCCGCTGAAGTGTAAACAATCATTTTATTATTATAAATCTCTTCCTCGGCAAGTTCCTCTATTATCTCCGTTCCGCTGGCCGCCCTGTTTCCGACGATTGTCCTGCCGCTCTTTTTCTCAAGAAGATCCAGCAGTTCTTTCGGAAAACCCGTATCCGTAAACGTGACAAACGGTTTTGTCGTATGAATACCCATCATCTCCCAATGGCCGGTCATCGTGTCCTTGCCGCTGCTGCGCTCTACCATCCTCAGCGCATATCCCATTGGCGACGCGGGGGCTTTAAGAGAAGCCGTCGGCTTTATATTCGCAATCCCCATGCTCACAAGATTCGGAATCAGAAAAGTTCCGACTTTCCCGGCAATATGGCCGAATGTATCGGCCCCGTCGTCTCCGAAGGCTGCCGCATCCGGAGCATCACCGATTCCCATGGAATCAATAACAATAACAAAAATTCTGTTGTATTTTTTCATATTTACCTCATTTTCATGATCAAGACACCCAAAAGTCGATTACGGATCGTTCCGTGCTTACGCACTCCCACAATCCTGTCCTGCATTCATAATTTCGCATTGAATCCGAAAGGATATAATTCTTTCAGAGTATACACCTTATAATCCGTCTCCGAAACCGCCAGAATTATTCTGAATTCCGAAAGATCACAGAATTCCAGCATTACCTGTCTGCATACGCCGCAGGGAGGGCAGTAATCATTCAGAACGCCTTCCTTGCCTCCGACGACCGCTATCGCTTCAAATTCTCTAACTCCCTCTGCAAGAGCCCTGAAAAAGGCGGTCCTTTCCGCACAGTTCGAGGGGGAAAACGCAACATTTTCTATATTACATCCGCCATAAACTTTTCCGTTCTTCGCAAGAAGCGCCGCACCAACCTTAAATCGGCTGTACGGCGCATAGGAATACTCCAGCATATCCATGGCACATCTTATCAGATAACCATATTCTTCCATAGGGTATTACTCTCTTTCTGCTTCCTTTGCAAGTTTCACGATTCTGCTCGTACCGAGCCGGTCAGCCCCAAACTCAAGGAATTTCTCAGCATCTTCAAGAGTTGATATTCCCCCCGCTGCCTTGATTTTGACATCCGGCCCAATATTCTCTCTGAACAAAATAATATCGTCAAATGTTGCTCCTCCTGTGGAAAACCCTGTCGATGTCTTTATATAATCGGCTTTGGATTCTGTAACACAGGCGCAGAGGCGAATCTTCTCCTCTTCCGTCAGAAGGCATGTCTCGATGATAACCTTCAGTATATGATTCCCGCAGACAGCTTTCAGCGCTTTAATTTCCTTGGTCACATCGTCGAACCGTCCGTCCTTGACCCATCCCAGGTTGATGACCATATCAATCTCATCCGCACCGTTCAGAAGCGCATCCGAAGCCTCGAAAACTTTCGTGGCGGTACTGTTGTATCCGTTCGGAAAACCTATAACCGTACAGACCCGGACACGCCCGCTCACATAATCTCTCACCTGTCTGCAGTATCCGGGCGGAATGCATACGGACGCTGTCTTATAGCGGATAGCGTCATCGCAGAGAGTCCTGATATCATTCCATCCTGCTTCCGGTCTGAGATTGGTATGATCTACATGACTTAATATTTCCTCGATTGACATAGATTTTCCTCCTGTAAAAAATTCGTTTGGAAAAACTTAATAGATTTGTCAGGAACGCTTCGCGTTCCCGGCGCTCATCGCAAATTCATCTCAAGTGCAAGCACCATCATATCCTTAAAAGCCGTCTGGCGCTCATAAGAAGGAAGTCTCCTCCCGGAATAAATCTCATCTGAGATCGTGAGGATGGCAAGAGCCTGCTTCCCGAGACGCGCTGCTGTCATATAAAGTGCGGCAGCCTCCATTTCCACGCACAATATTCCCATTTTTTCCCAGGGTTTAAAAGCATCCGGATCATCATCGTAAAATGTATCGGATGACAGAACATTTCCCACCTGTACTTTCATTCCGAGATTGTCAGCCTCTTCATATGTTTTATGGAGCAAATTCCAGGAAGCAGTCGGAGAGAACGTCCCGTTCAGTCTGTACGTATCTCCCCACCTTGATGTGGTACTGGCACCTTCGGCAAGAATGATATCCATGATCCTGCACTTCTCATTGATTGCTCCCGCAGATCCTATACGCACGATCTTTTCAACTCCGTAAAAGTTGAATAATTCATAGCTGTAAATACCGATAGAAGGCATTCCCATACCCGACGCCATTACGGACACTTTCTTTCCCTTATAAGTTCCGGTAAATCCGAGTACATTACGGACGCTTGTAACAAGGCGGGCATCCTCAAGGAAATGATCTGCTACAAATTTCGCTCTGAGCGGATCACCGGGCATCAGTACCAAATCTGCAAAATCTCCTGCTCTCGCTTCTATGTGGGGTGTCGGTATTCTGTCAAGTTCTGCCATGATTTCTTATTCCTCTCGCTGCACATTACGAATATCTCGATATTCTGTCGGTAAGTATTAAAGAACGCCTCGCCGTTCCTGCCGCGGCATGCACTTCGCTAAAGCGCCTTCCGCTTCGCACGTCTCCAAGCCGGGTAATGAGGACTTTCTAAGCTTCCTGCTCCATAAGAATCTGAATCGCGCGGATAGCCGTATGGATGGCAGAATCCGTATCACGTATTATCGGGTTGATAAGATTCTTCTTCGCTCTCTCCTGATTCGCCATGACCAGACAAACCGAACCTACCCGTACCCTGTGAAAAGCTCCGACTATGAACAGTGTTGCACTTTCCATCTCCGACGCCAGACAGCCGAGACGAAGCCATGCGTCCCATTTGTTTTGCAGTTCATAATATACCGGCATCGCTTCGGGATTGTGCTGTCCGTAAAAAGAATCTTTTGACTGGGTCACTCCGACATGGTAGCTGAACTTCAGCTCTTTTGCAGCTTTTCTGAGTGCATCCGTCACTTCAAAATCGGCTGCCGCCGGAAATTCAATGGGTGCATATTCCCGGCTTGTCCCGTCCATGCGGATTGCAGCGCTGGAAATGATCAAATCGCCGCTTATTACATTTTCCTGCATTCCTCCGCAGGTTCCGACCCGGATGAATGTTTTTGCGCCGCATCTTACAAGCTCTTCCATTGCTATGGCTGCGGAAGGTCCTCCGATACCTGTAGATGTGACACTGACTTTCTTTCCGCCAAGTGTACCGGTTATTGTTACATACTCTCTGTTGTCCGCAACAAGTACCGGATCCTCAAAATACTTGGCAATAAGAGCACATCTTTTCGGGTCACCGGGGAGGATCACATATTCACCTACTTCTCCGAGCGCTACTTGTATATGATACTGTCTGTCCTTATCTTTTGAATAATTGATCATTCCTTATACCCTCACAGTAATATACCTGAAACAATCAGAAACACCTCTATGTACCTGCAGTCTCCCTGATACAAGTGTTCCGTGTCTTACACTTCTTCCAGTATCAATATACTACAGTATAGCAGATTGCTCAAACATTTCACGTAATCCCGGCGTTTTTCAGCGTTTTTTAACAATTAAACTTTATAATTTCTACTTTCTGCGATCTTTCATTCGAAGAATTCCATACTCGGATATTCCATAGGCCAGCGTCAGCATAGTGACCCAGACCACACTGATGTCGTACCCGACAATGTACTTAATTACAAGTAAAATCAGGAAAAAAAGCAGAGCCTGCAGAAAAGTGCTTTCAGTTCGATTCCCATTCGTATCCTCCGATTTATCTTCATAATTCAGATCCGGTCCTGTCACGAACCAAGAGTATCCCTTATCGCAACTCACATTCCTCTCTCGACAAGATACTTCCAGACCACCCCGTAATCTCCGTCGAACCTGACTGCATGCATACCGGCCTTGACGGCTGCCTTTACATTTTCTTCCCGGTCGTCAATAAAAAGGCACTCATCCGCTTCGAGACCGTAACGGTCGCATATCAGTTCATATATCCTTAAATCGGGTTTTAAAAGTCTCTCATCACAGGAAACAACGATCCCGTCAAAAGTTCCGTCGGGAAAATCCTCTGGAAAATAATCATGAAATGCCGGAGCAGCGTTGGACAGAACATACAACCGGTAGCCAGCTCCGCGCATATCGGCAAGAAAATCATAGACTCCGGGAATCGGCTTAAGGCACATAGTCCACTTTTCCAGACATATTCTGATTTTTTCGTGAAATTGCGGGGCACAGCGGCTATATATTCGTACCAGACACTCCTCCGTTGTCAGAATGCCTTCATCCATCATGATCCATTCCGGACCGTTGAACAGTTCTCTCATAACAAGAGTTTTTTCCTCATCGGTACCGCAGAATGCATCTACGACCATATGAGGTTCATAACTCAGAAGGACCTGTCCCATATCGCAGATAACATTTCTGATCATTCTTCACTCTCCGCGGCGGCGTTATCCGCTTCTGCAACTGCCTCGGATTCAGACTCCGCTGCCGTTTCGGATTCAGATTCCTCTGTCGTTTCGGATTCAGATTCCTCTATCGTTTCGGATTCAGGCTCCGCTGCCGTTTCGGATTCTGACTCCGCTGCCGCTTCGGATTCCGGCTCCGCTGCCGCTTCGGATTCTGACTCCGCTTCTTTCTCTGCCTCAGCCTTCTTCATTTCACGAAGCGCAGCATCGGCTACTTTCACCTTAGCCATTCTGTTATAGATTATAATACCTTCCACGACTCCGGCTGCAGCGGCCGCTGCCATCAGGGGCAGAAACACCATTCTCTTTAACTTATTCATCAATAAAACCTCCTTAAAAGTACCATCACGACTATACAAGCCAGACCGCATGCCATGTAAATAACTCCCGACTTCATGTTGCCTTTTCTGTCAACGCGGAACATTTCAGGATGATGTCTGTGCGTCCAGATCGTATATTTCTGTCCCATCATATAGTTTTCCGTCTCCTCCACCGGAACTTCGTCGAGCGAGACTCCTTTTACCTGCAAACCGTGAATATCATGCATGAACATCAGATTTCTTCTCTTCTCATACTTCTCCTTCACTCCCTTGTGCTTCACGGCCCTGACGAAAATACCTTCAGCCGGCACCGAATAATAAAAAGAGTTCAGCAGAATGCTTATTCCCATGCATATGCACATAAACCCTATGACAAAGCAAAGTGTTCCGATTGTTTTCATATCGTTCTCCTACATAACGTTGGTTTTGACGCCGGTGTTCACGAATTTCACCCGGCAATCTGTAAGTCCATATGTCTCCGTATCGGAGGAGCGTTTCATTTTGAAATCCTCTCACTGCGAAAGCCTCGTGGGTTCTTCACAATGAATCAGAAAAACAACCCCATAAACGCTCCTGCAAGAAGACCTCCCACATGGGCTGTCACTCCCACGCCCGGCGTATAAAAACCGGGCAGGACTGCAAGCACTATTCCGAAAGCCAGCCTGCCGAGGCTCAGCCTCTGATTGCGTATCTTTCTTCTGAGTACCATGACAACATACGCACCGATCAATGCAAATACCGCACCTGACGCTCCCGCTGAGACCGTCTCCATGTCCTGCTTCCATATATCAATCAGCGCAGATGCAATGCTGCCCGCAAGGCCTCCGACCATATAAAGAATAAAATATTTAAGATGACCTATGACCGGCTCTACCCAGCTTCCCAGTGCTACAAGGACGATCATATTATTACTCAGGTGGGCAATGCCTATATGAAGGAAAGTACAGGTGACAAGTCGCCATATCTGACCATCAAGGATCAGTGATGTCCGGGCGGCACCCATCCTGAGCAATACATCAGTGTTTTCACTGCCTCCGACTATTTCACAGATAAGAAAGATCAGTATATTTACCGTCACAAATGCTATCGTGACCGGACAGATTTTTATTAATTCCCGTTCGTTCATAGATTCTCCGCGTGTTCTCTGCACACATCGGCGAGGCAGCATTTGTCACAATATGGTTTCGTTCTTGCTGTGCACACCTCGCGCCCGTGAAGGACGAGCCTGTGGCAGAAATCATTTCCCTCGTCTGGAGGAATGATCTTCCACAGGGCCATTTCCACTTTTTTAGGATCCTTAATTCCATCTACTAATCCTATCCTGTTGGTCAATCTTATACAATGCGTGTCAGTTACGATGGCCGGTTTCCCGAAGACATCCCCCATGATC
>CAMYVI010000001.1 GCA_947302185.1 uncultured Lachnospiraceae bacterium | reverse complement strand
TTTTCGAGCCTCTTATCAGCGGTATCGTTTCTTCTTAAATCCCTTTTCAGTTCTCTGATCAGATCCGTTCCCATTAGTAATACCATTCATCAAAAGAAAGGGGCTCCGGATCTTCCGGGTAACCCGGTCCGGGCTCAAGCACGATTTCCAAAGCGTCTGAATTATCCAGCATATCGAGATCTACTTCGATATCGGCGGGCTTAAACATACTGCTCTGACAATGAATTACCGTTTTAGGTTGTTCTATTCTCGTAAATACTCTGTAACAGTTTTCTTTCAGGATCGGAGGTTTGGCGTGGTCCATCACGAGGCGGACATTGCTGCCTTCCACCGGCCTCCCTGTCTTAGCGTCCGTACAGATGACCACCAGTGTTCGTCCGAAGGAAAGGACATCCAGATCCGCATTGAAAGAATCCCGGAGAAATACATTGACATCCCTGACACGTGAAGCAATAAGACGTGTCTTCGTGGATGTGATCTCCACCGGCTGTACCCTGTAAAACAAAGACAGCCGGTACGCTTTGTTCGGAAAGTTCCAGAGCCTGAGCTTCTCTCCCGGTTCGACATGGTCCAGTTCTATACGGGTGTCCATGGGTTTCCCGTACAAACTGCTGGTCCGACCTATTGTCGAATTATCGGAAAGTGCCTGTACAATGCGGCCGAGAATACGATGCTCCTCCTCCGTCCGGAACTTGATGTCACCCATCGAATACGCGGTGATTATGTAACGGAGCGTGAGAAATGTTGAAGGATAGACCTGCGTTCTCCTGTCAACCGTAGCCATGCGGTTCTCTATCAGATGATTGTTCGGTGAAATATCATAGAGATATACGCCTATAGTAAAATCGCCGTGGTCTTCCGGACTGCACATACCGATGGTGCCGCCATGCAGAACGACATCCGGCACCAATTCCCGCCTGAGAATCGATACAATATTATTTCCGACCTCACTGATCGAACTGAATCCCATTTCAGCTACCTCTCTTCCTGTTCACTGCATACGAAAGCTGTTACCGCGGTCAATCGGAATTCTTTCCCCACTTTAAGACCTGCGGAAGCAGATACCCCAGTCGACCCATCTTCTCCTGAGCCAAAACACGCTGATTCTTTTCCATCTCACGACGAACAGCAACCAGGATTTCCAGAAGTCCGATGGGTTTCTTCTCCTGAGCCGCAAGGTATGCCGACTGCAGTGCGACATTCTTAATAACGGCGCCATTAAAGCTAAAGATATGCGCCAGTTCTTTGAAATCAATTTCATCCGAGAGCGGTACAGCATCCGGAAAAACCGATTCCCATATCTCCCGACGGATCTTCTCGTTCGGCTCCTTAAATGTCAGATAAAACCGGAACCGCCTTATGAACGCAGCGTCAATATTTGCCATGTTATTTGTGGCAAGGAGAGCCACTCCGTCATACTCTTCTATGCATTGCAGAAGAAGAGAAGACTCAATATTCGCAAAACGCTCGTTAGAGTTCTTAGCCTCCATACGCTTATTGAAAATGGCGTCAGCCTCATCAAAGAACAGGACACTGTTACTTTTTTTCGCCTGTTCGAATACCCGCCTGATATTTTTCTCAGTCTCACCGACATACTTATCGATCAGCTGTGAAACATCAATTTTGTATAACTCCATATGCAGGTCATTGGCAATTACCTGTGCTGCCATAGTCTTTCCTGTGCCGGGCGGTCCCGAAAACAGTGCTGTGATACCGGCTCCGTAGGGGACTTTCCTCTCAAATTCCCATTCCTGCATTACAATATGACGATTGCGGACCGACCTGCAAAGGTCCCTCAGCACCACTTTGTCTTCCGGCGCCATCTTCAGGTCATCCCAGGTAAAACTGCTCTTTACCCGCTGGGAATACTGCTTAAGCGGATGGCCGAGCGATGCATAACACACCTGATACAGTATGTCCTCCGTGACCTTCCTGTCAGGTCCGGCTAAGCGAATAGCCTGTGCGGCTGATCTGTACAGCTGACCGGGGGTCAGCGCAAAAGTGTTTGCAAGCGCCACCAGATTTTCTCTTGAAATCGTATCTTTCCCGATTGCTTTTTCCCATAATCTTATGCGATCCGCCGTACGAATAGAAGGCATCTCCAGACAGTATACGTCGCGGAATTCATCCGGTATCTCTTCGGTTTCCATCAGCAGATAAACTGCGGGAAAGAAATTCATGGAATCCGTCCGAAGCATGTCAAGCAGCCTGACTGCCTTCTCACGCGGAATATTTGCAAGTCCGTCTATTACCGGGATGCTTCCCGTCAGCACACATTCCCTGACAAGGAGCGCAGCATCGGGATAGATCGGATAATCCGGTTCATTTTCATCAGGCAACAGTGATTTCAGAGGCAGAACAGCCGCGCTGCGTCCGGTATATTTCGCAACACGCTTCATTACAGACTTTTTTCCGGATCCCTCCTGTCCCCAGAGTATTACAATTTCAGGCGGCATCAGATCTGCCCTCCTGACAAGGTCAGAGGCAAGCTCTTCGCGTGTTCCGGATATTTTCTTTAACGTATCCTGAGCGGCATTACCCGTTTCGTAATTTCCGTCTTCCGGAACCGTCCCGCTATTGTCTGACTCAGCCGGTTCTTCGGCAGATGTCATTTCGGTGGAATCCGTATCCAGATAATATATTCCGCATGGGAGAGCAGTCTTTTCTTCTCTTCCCATACAGATTGCGGCAAGACGCCGATCCATGACCGGAGTAATGCTTCCGATCATATCTTTTCGGGCAAGTTGCGGGAAAAGAAGCGAGAGCCCTGCTTCCGCATCGCTGAGGAGATCAAAAATATGATAGTCTGCATCTCCCGAAGCATCCGTCAGACCGGCAGATACCGTTATGCGCAGGAGGTCAGACAGATTAAGGCTATCCTGCCAGAATTCTCCGGCAGCTTCTCTCTCGTAGCCGGGATCCAGCGCAACACGCAGAAGATAAGCTATGATGATCCTCATAAATCCCGGCAGACCGGCAAGTGCGATGACATCTTCCAAAGCAGGCGTAAAGCCGGTCTCCTCGCTTAGCGACAAACGCTCAAGCACTTTCTGATTCCAATCGACGGCGCTCTGCCCTCCGGAAAGTCCGTACTGTTCCATACGGCTGTCCGGTTCGGCAAAGAGCAGCAGATCCAGTAGTACAAAGAGGTATTCCAGATAATCATCATTATTCAGAAACGGCTTCAAATCATTATCCGTATCTTTATTCGGAGCTTTTTTCATATTTCCTCCACATTAATATTGTCGGACTGTTTATCAGATATCTGTTCCATACGAATCTTCATATATCCGGTAATTCCGGTTACCGTGAATCTGAACTCACCCTTCTGTTTTGACACAACGATTCTATTGACGCCGCTGCCTTCTCTGTACAATGACCGGATTGTTTTGATTTCTTCATCAAAGTTGTCCTTTTTATTTTTTCCGTCTTCCTGAATCAAAAGCGCGGTTATGCGATCATATTCCAGCTCGGTGACAATCATATTCATAGATTCGAAAATATTCAGAATCTGTACTATCAGCCTGTTTCTACCCTCAATATCAGCCCTGACATCATTCTTTGACGATATAAGCCGAATTGACAGGACCGTACCTCTTGCCGTAGCCGAATCGCCCGGTTTTATCGACCTTATGTCTTCATGGTCAAACAGTGCGAGGAGCGCGGCCGGTAATAAAGAATCATACAGTTCCCGGATATTCAATTTAGTTTTCCGGTACTCGCGGATACTCAGGATCATAAGCTGGAAATTCTCCAGAAGCTCGCGTATCTCATCCGAAGCTCCCTTGTTCACTCGGCTCAGATCGATATCTGTAAAATCCAGTTCCTCATCAACGGCGTTCTGCATAATTCCGATGAATTTCATCAGTCTGGCCAGCGACCGCTTGATAACAATACAGATGAATCCGATTATCAAAATGAAAACAAACGTAAAAGCAAAATACTGTTTCCACCTGGCAGCACCGGCGCGGCGTTCCGTCAAAGCATAGCAGAAACGACCGGTGATAAGCATGTTTGAGCCTTTCGTTCCGTCACTGAGCAGCACGTTTCCGCAGCATACCGGTTTTGCAGGATTAATCCTCGCAATGCACACATAATAGTCCCTGCCCTCCGACCGGTAGAAGCATTTCATCAGTGTCTTCTGCGTAGTTTTTTCCTCAAGAGCCTGCACTGCGTATTTATAGAAATCGGTATCCTCCGGAACAACAGACTGCTCCCGTTGTTCAGCATCCAATGACATCAGAGATCCGTCATTTCCGTAATACACATACTGGATCTGAATATCGCCCGAGTCTTCTTCCGGATCTGCGATCGCTATCCTGTTGGAAAATTCAGCATATGCGTCCTGCTCATACTCCGGCAGGGCTTTTTCCTGATAATCTGCTCTGAGATCCAGTTTCTGAAGTTCTTCATCTTCCAGTCTCTCATTAAACCGAAAAACTTCCTTTTCCACCGTCTGAACAGTTTCAATCCAAATCAGTCCTGCGTCATAATAAGACATCTCACTTATGATCCAGCTGATATACCATATTCCCAGAACCAGGAAAGGGATGGAACTTAAGATCACCCTCAGCGTCAATGGAACATATAAAAACCGCGACCGGTCTTTTTTCAGTCCGCCTGCTTCATTGCCTGACATACTTTCGGAGGCTCCTTTCTGTCACAATTCAGAATATAACATCTGGCTGCCAGATCTTCCGGATCCAGTTCCAAAGCCCTGACCATATCATTTCGTGCTTTAAAATAGTTACCGGAGGCGTATGCACTCACACCCTGCTCAAAAACAGAAGTGGTGTATTTTCTGATTGCTTTCCGTGAAGCCGTATTCGCATCAAGGAGCTCATATAGCGGTGCTTCCGGCTCGTATCCGTTCCTTCCGATGCGCCCAAGACAACGGAATTGGAACTTAGCTGTTTTATGCATCACATCCAAATAGAGAGCCTCTGTTAAAATAACAGGTATATTCAGATCCGCAGCGATTTCGGAAAGAAGCTCCGCCTCGTGTGAATCATGCTCTACTACATTCTTCCTTCTGTCTGTTCCGATTACGCTGAGGCTGACCTCGCAGGAAGTCATTCCGATCCATGCAAAATTCCTGTGATTCTCCACCAGATTCTGCTCTATGCTCGTTACCGTACGCAGCGCAGCCTCCGAACCCTCCGTGCAGATTATCTTGACCCGCTCATCATCGAATTCTATCGGATGTCCGCCATATCGTTCTGCGATCCTGACCTCTGTCTCTAACAATCTGTTTTTTTCTTCTGCGGAGTCATCCTCTTCCGTGACATCCATTACCATACAGCAGGCATCCGCCCGATAGACCGCCTCCGGACGAAGCGCACCTGCTACAGATCTTGAACTCATGCTCTGAAGAAGGGATGCCGGTATGAACGCTTCATAAAAGAAACGATAGGTGTCGGCGCCCTCTCCCTGTTTCGAGAGTCGGTCCGCCATTGAATTGAACAGTCTTGAGAGATAATCCAGCTCTCCGTTGCCGGTGGTTTTTGCCCTGACTGATAAATCACCGGCAGTGATACTTTTCACTGCGTGCATCAGGCTTCTTATCGGCCACAGCGAGTATATAATCACCGCCAGGAACAGAATTCCCGAACATACGGCCAGAAACAGACCGATTCTGATAGCTCCCGATAATGCATTACGACAGCTCCGCAATGCATTAATCAGAGGAATTCGTGTTGCGACAAGCACTTTCGTACCGGAGTCCAATACAACAGGTACAAAAGACTCTGCATACCGCCGCTTGCCTGCCGATGTATTAAGACTCACGCTTTTTCCTGCCGAAAAAGCCCGTTCCACCCGGTTCTGCTCTGCAAGACGGTTTTCCAGAAGCCATGGATCATCTGAGCCGTTTTCATCGCGGAGAATCCGATACGCTCCGTTCTGTATGTATATTATGCAGCTTTCCTCATCGACCACATAATCATCATACAGATCCCAGGCTCTACGATTACTCTTATTTCCGAAAACTGACAGCCTCTGCCCCTCATCAAATATTTCTTTGTCTGAGAAAGCATCATCGATATCATACTTCCATAAGCCCTTCACTGATACAGCGTCGCCTTTTCCGCCCTTTGCGATGCATTTTTCAATCACATCCTCGTTAAGGGAGAACGCTCGTATGTAACCGAAATCATCGCAATGATACATAGCATGGTCTATGGAAAACTCATACATCTGTGAATTAAAATATTTCGAAAAGACAAGGAGACAGATAGTTCCCAGCATCAGAACAATAATGCCCATCCTGAGCCATGTGCCGAGATAGATACGATAATAGACTATCAGACTGCAGACGATCGTCAGGACCGCAAAGATAAGCAGTGAGCCAAGCAGATAGAAAATGACTTTACGAAGGCTCTTTCCGAATTCTCTCTGCACGCCCTTAAGCAGCGTGTCTTCTCCGTCCTTTCCTATACAGAGAAGCGCGGAAGCATTGGTCACCTCGTCTTCGTAATCTTCCGGCTCAACTTCGGAAAGAGTATATTCTTCCTCATCAGATCCTCCTGAAATATCGGAATCTTTATCTTTATCATTTCCGCTTTTTTCTTTTTTCAGGACAGAATCCGGATTTTTTACAACCACGAGCCTGTTTTTATCCAGATTCCAACTGACCAGCTGCTCAGTGTATGAACCATCCGCATCACAAAGAGTTTTGTGAAAATAAACACGTCCATCCGAAACAAACGGATCAGAAACAGTGACGATTCGTTCTTTCTCAAACATCGGGATTTTCAGATAATCGCCGATTCCGGTATCAGCCGAAACGTGAAATACCGTCATTTCTTCACTGTCCGAATTAATTCCCCATACCGTATTCCCGCTGACAACCGCACTGTCAATAGACGTGAAATTAAAACGATACTCCAGAATAACCCGTAGTGTCAGTGTCAGAAACAGAAGAACTACCAAAACGGAATTTAACCAGAGGTATACTGATCTTCGATTTCTCATACTTACTTCACCATTATGTTCGTTGTTGCAGGATTCGTTATCTGAATCACTCCGCCGTAGCTGCACATTAATTTACTGGTATTATTCAGAGCCGGTTTTCCTCCGATAAGAACGGTCGGAGATCCCGGCATCCAGGGAGCGGCAGTCACCGGTATGCAAGGCATTGGCGTCAGCACGCCCATTGCCGCCGCAGTGGCAGCCGCCACTGCGGGATTAGCCGGATTTCTGCACATACCAAAAGGCATAACATTGACCATCGGGGCGTTATCCATAATTGTCGCAACAGGCATCGAAGAAACGACCCTTGCGACCGGCAGAACGTTCAGAGTCGCCGGTGTCATGCCAAAAGTACAGGTGAGCATTGCACCTCCACATACACAAAAACCCATTATCATTCTCCTTTAAATACTCGTTAAGGATACTTCATGTACCGCTGCACGTCATCCAAGCCCGGGTTTGTCTGAAGGGGATTCTCCGCCCCCCGCATCTCCTCCGCCGGAGCCGCCGCCGTCTCCTCCGCCGCCGTCGCCGCCGGCCTCTCCCGCCGCATTTTCCTCAGATGCGGCCATATCAGCTTCGCTCGTCACCAGGGCTCCGTTGCGGAAGATGCCTTTCAGTAAAGCTTTCCCTGATGCAGGATCGAATATAGTGCCCTCGCCGTTATATGTGTTAAAGCTGAATTCTCCTTCATAGACTTTTCCGCCGGTCGCGGTATCATACAGCGTTCCCGTGCCGTCATAGAGACCGTTCCGGAAGCTGCCCTCATACATCACGATCTGGGTACCGGCTTCGTACTGAGCGCCTTCCCCCTGATATTGGCCGCGGGAGAATTCTCCGTCGTAGAGCAGGAAGCCGGTCGATTCATCGTACTCCTTGCCGCTTCCGTCTTTCTCTCCGTTTTTGTAGTCGCCTTCATACAGCAGGTTTCCGTTGGACTCACTGTATGTCTTTCCGCTGCCTTCTTTTTTCCCGTTCTTGTATTCACCCTCGAAGATCAACTGACCGGTATTCGGATTATAGTCTCTGCCGCTGCCTTCCTTCTTTCCGTTCTTGTATTCACCCTCATACAGGATCTCGCCCGTTGTCTCGTCATATGTAGTGCCGTTTCCTGAGATTTTACCGTTCTTGAACTCTCCTTCATAGAGTACCTTTTCGGTTGTCAGGTTATATAACCGTCCGTTCCCCTCTCTTTTACCGTTCTTAAATTCTCCTTCATACGTAAGCTTTCCGGTCGACTCGTCATATTCTTTGCCGTTTCCGTCCTTCTGTCCGTTTTTGCAGTCGCCTTCATAAATCAGATTTCCGTTCTTTGTGCTGTAGCTCTTGCCCGCACCGTCTTTGGCTCCGTCTTTGAACTCTCCTTCGTAGACCACTTTACCGTCAGCCGTGTAGAGAACTCCTTTTCCCTCATACTTTCCTTTGGCAAAATCACCTTTATAAATTACGGTGCCGTCATTTTTTTTCAGCGTTCCCGTGCCCTCATACACGCCTTTGGCAAAATCGCCTTTATATCGTACCTTTCCGTCCGGATAGTACAGCGTACCGCTTCCTTCGTATGCGCCTTTGGCGAAATCTCCCTTGTACCGGAGCTTTCCGTCTTTGTCATAAATCTGGCCGTATCCATCGTACAGCCCGTCTTTGAAATCTCCGTCATAAACAACGCTGCCGTCTGTCTTATACAGAGTTCCTTTGCCGTCGTAAAGCCCCTTCTTCAGCTCACCCTGATAAATCTTCTGGCCTTTCGCATTGTAAACGGTTCCTTTTCCCTCATAAATGCCGTCGACTATGCCGCCCTGATAAACAAGAGTTCCCTTTTCATCACGTATGGTAATATAGCCTTCTTTAAATTCACTGCTCTTGAATTCTCCGTCCTCAACAAGGCTTCCGTCATCGTCGTAACGTTTACCGGTCCCTTCCGGGTCTCCGGTAACAAAATTACCTTCGTAGAGCAGTTTTCCGTCCTCGTAGAGCATTCCGTAGCCGTTATACAATCCTTCGGTAAAATACCCGCGGTAAATCACATTTCCTTTTTCATCATAGAGCACGCCCCTGCCGTCATACAGTCCGCTTTTAAAGCTGCCGCGGTATTTTTCCGACCCTTTCTCATCGTATAGAACGCCGCTTCCTTCGTAGAGACCCTGTTTGAAGCTGCCTTCGTACTTTACAGAACCTTCCGGATAATAAAGAATACCTTCCCCGTCGTACTGATTCTGTGCGAAATCGCCCTGATACTGCACTCCGCCATCCGCTTTATACAGTACCCCGTAACCCTGATACGCTTCCATCTGGAAGTTTCCTTCATAGTGTTTATTGCCGTGGTAGTCATAAAGATGGCCAAATCCGTTAATTCGACCGTTATCCAGTTTTCCTGTAAACAGTGTCGTGCCCGTGATCCTGTCTGTCAGGCGTACTTTGCCCGAATAGCCTTCAATCTCTGCAGAATCTACCGGCATCGTTTTTGTGAAAAATCTGGCCTGAAGCGGCGGCCATGCATAATTAATCAGGAGTGACGGAAGTAGGATAAGAAGAAGTCCAATTAAAAAGATCAGAGTTTTAGCCACATAATGGCTTCCGGTATCGACATAACCGTCGATGCTTTCAGGCGGTCTGGAAAGACTTCTCAGCTTTTTTGTTACATCGCGAGCGGCTTTTCGCGCTACGGTCTGTCCGGAAGTGAAAGCACGGATAGAACGAATGAATGATTTAATCGGAACCGTTATGACCCGAAACGTCTGCATAATAAACGTTCTGAACATTTTCGGAAAAAAACCGGGATCATTAAATTTACTCATTTTTCTGCCTCCGTATACTACACGTTGTCATCAAACATATTCATCTTTCCTCCGACGGATTTGTTACCTGTTGACTGAAGAACTCTTCATCCGATATCATTTCCTCCAATGAAGAATCATCCGAAGCAGACGAATCCGTATTCGATCCGTTTTCCCCTGAACTGATTATTGTTTCATCGCCTATTGCAGGGTAAACATCTTTGGGCTTTGTAGGCTGCAAAAGATGCCATATGGACCAGATCAGATAGCCTATAGCTACAGCATACACAACGTAGCCGAGCAGCCTTCCGGAATGACTGAGTATGGACTTAAGCCTGCCCCATATCCTCCAGAGCACATTTTGAGGCTCAAGCGATGCCTCATCGACATCAGCCAGCATAAGCTGAATCTTCCGGTAATCCTGATAAATTCCCATCAAATCGGAGTATTCTCCCTGTGTGATTTTATTTAACAGGGACAGCATCTCCGGAAGTTTATCCTTATCAAGCTCCTTCCGAAAGATTTCATACAGAACATCCCGAAGTTTACTCTCTAAGTTTCTGAAGCCGGCATCCTGGAAACGGTCCAGATATTCAAGCTCGAAGTTCAGCGCCGGTTCCAGTGCATCGGTGAAGGAAATATGTTCCGTATCCATCGAACTTTCTGCGAACCACAGCGGGATACTGGATACAATCAGGTATTTAAGGAAGTTTTCTCCCATGGACAGCCTTTCAGCAAGAGAAAGGACATCTGTCTGAAGGCGGTCAGCCAGACTCCGCCCTTTAACAGGGCCGCAGTCAACGACCACATGGAACTGATCCTTTTCATTTCCGTACTGGACGAGTTCGTGAAACTGATCGGCCTTATAAAGATCGGCCAGATAACGAACCAGTTCCTGCTTTACCTCACGCACAGGAATCCTGACGATCCTGTAGATTCTGCCGTCATCCTCGGAAACATTAAGACAGACATACTGAACCAGTCCCTTCTCTGAAGGGATTGTCTGCTGCACAAAATAATTCTTGTCAAGGATTCGGATGATCATGGGCTTATGCTCCTGAAATCTATTCTTTTACAAGTATACCGATACATCGATTCGGCAATTATTCACGCACGATAACAAAAACAGAATTGCGAATTTTCGGAAATTCCTGGCAGAAAGCAGTAATCTCATAAATTCCTGCCGTATCGGGCGCCGTATAGTGACCGTCACGTGTGATAATACCTCCGTTCGGGGTTGTTACCTCCCAAAGGATAGTCATATTATCAAGGCTCTCCGTCTGAGTACGGAAATATCTGCTCTGCATAACCTTCAGTTCCGGTTTATCCGGAAGTATACGGATATGCGCTTCCTCCTGTTTCTCGTAAGTATCCGGAATCTTCTCAGCGACCCAGTGTACGCAGATCTCCTGGACCGGAGACGCTTCAAGGAAACGTATGCCGACAACAAAGCTGCCCTTTTCACGGTTAAGCATAACCGCAGTCTCAACCCTGTAAGTCATATTCTGGAAAATCTCCGAGGATCCGGAATACTGATATTCGTCCTGCTCAAGACTGATTCTGACATCAATATCGCCAAGTCCCAGCCTGTGAAGTATTTCATCCGAGAAAAAGCTCTCGCCTGCTTTGCCACCGAAACCGACAGGGATAATACATACTCCTGACGACCTCTCCCTCACAGCAGGAGTCTCTTTATTCTCCGATCTGTTTCTGATGTCAAGGTTGTTCAGCTCTGTCTCGCACATTATAAGCTTCTTCCTGAGCAGGGTAATGAGACTCTGATTCAGGAATGCATTGTATACCCTCTGCTGGAACGGAACATTTTCGATTTTTTCAATCAAAAAATCCCGACCTGCCTGTTTCAGATAAATGGCTGCCAGATAAATCCCCCTGGGCGTTGCGTTGGACAGTACACGATTCATGGTGTTGTTGTAATAGTCATCCATCATTACCTGCCAGGTGTCTCTGTTACTGATCCGGATTTCAGACTTTATCGCGGTTCTGGTGAACAATGACTGTTCTCCCACATCCACCTTCAGCTTATAAGGTTCCAGAAGCATCACGCCGGTTCCCTGCTCAATAGAATATGCATCCAGCGGAAAAACAAGTTCTACGCTGTCGCCTTTATCTTTCAGTGAACCTGACCAGCTTCCTTCAAGCTTCTCTTCCCCGTGATACATCAGGCATGTCAGCTGCTCTTCAAATGTAATATCCGCCCCGATTACCGGATTCTTTGCCTTAATTCTTACACGTATTTCAAAATGCTCTCCGCTCTGCGCGAACGCGGGTACATACTGCGTTATCAGAAGGTCCTCATTTTCGAACAGGACTGTCCTTCTTTCGCTGAGGCTACGAATAGTATCGCCTTCTTCCTCAAAAGGCGCAGAAGTCAGCCAAAGCCGAAAGCCTTCTTTGCTTTTTTCGTATACCTGTCCCTGTTTACGTTCGGTATCTATCAAAGAGCGCGAAGGATAAACGTCCTCCTCCGCAAAGGAAATGCAGAGATACACCACGTCAGACTCTGCTCTCTCCACCAGCGCCTCATAACCGTCTATGCGGTTCAGCTGCCTGATTATGGATTTATCGACGACAATCTCTCTTCCGCTTTCATCGAGAGCCAGACCGGCTTCAAGCGTAAAGCTTCTCTCATCCATGCGGATGACCTGAAGACCTGCTGCGATACCTGCACCATGCATGAATCGGTTGATCAGTCTTCTCTTGTCATTCATGTATCTCTGTTCGGATACAAAATCCTGCTGCGTAATCAGTTTCCCATGGTAGTAGTTATTTCTTTCAAACGGAAAATATTGAAGATTTTTCATTCCTTCGCCTCTCTGTCATCTCCCAGAACAATCCCCGGAGCAAATGTTCTGTCTAACGCCCCGCTTTCCGAGTCTCCAATAAAACTGTTTACCCCTATCGACACGTTTTTCACGGTTTTGCCGGGCTGTGTCTGAGGAATAACCTGAACCTCCATTCCCGCCGGCAGCATCTGCGTGATAACCCGCAGCAGCAGACGGTATTCACCTATATCTGTAAGATATCGTTCGGGAACAGCTATAGTGACCTGATTCGTATCATTCTCATCTTCTCTGATCTCCGGCACCGTTCCGGTATAAAGTGTCAGATACTCCTTCATACCTCCGACTGTTCCGTGCTTTGCCCGCAGGTACGGAGCACGTCGTATCAGTTCGTTCAGCTTTCCGTCCGGCCACAGATAGATGCCTGAAATATCATGCCATTTCCCCAATTCTTCCAGCATATTTCTTCCGCATGAGACAGGGTGCAGCAGCTCCGCACTGTTTTGAATCTCCCGCTGTCTGTCCTCGAAGAAACTTTGAAAAACTCCGAGAAATCTTTCCGAAAAATCAGCTTCTTTCGGATCTTGTCTGTAAACTGCGGGCAAATACTGAAGCCAGCTTGTTTTAGGAAAGAAAATGCACATATCTCCGCAGGTATTCTCATTTTCCTGCTGATACAGCTCCAATAGATAAAACAGATACCGGCCCCGTATTCCATACAGCAGTATATCTTTAAAGCCTACGAACCGCTTCTGAAAAAGCGACTCGAAAGCCTCCTTTTTTTCATCAACGGTTATCTTTTTGTCGGAAATAAGATCCTGTATCAGAATATTTTTATCATGGTACACGATCTCCGGCGATTCAGAAGTATAAAACGAAATCTGAAGCCCTGCGCCCACGTTATCTCCGGCATCTACAAGAAACCGTCCCCATTCGGTGTTCTCCGTCCGGCTGTCGTACAAGCGGGAAATAAAACAGGCACTGTTTTCTCCGTCTCCGCATACCGACAGTCTGCCTTCACGGTATTCACCGTTGTAAAGACAGCCGCAGTCATAATCATGTTGTTTATTGACTACAAAATAACTCATTCCACCATACCGCCTAATACTGATTAAGGATTATTTCTATCCTTCCCGGAAGGAACACGCCGTTAACCGGCGGCACCAAAGCCCTGTTCTTATTGCGTGTAATCCCGGCATTGAGAGGTTCCATGGAAAGACCGACCAGTTTCCTGATGCAGGGCGACATTACCAGCCTGTAAAGGAGCTGATCATAAGGCATCGGCTTTCCGTAAATATCCTTCCGTTCCTCGAACCATTGTCTGATTTCTTTTTCAAGAATATCAGACGCATCCCTGTAAGACGGAGACGGAAACGCATCAACCGTGACATTCACGCGAATATAACTGGGCGAATGAAGCTTTATACGCATCCCGATAAGACGCTTGTCTTCAAGATAACGACTGATGATGATCTTTTCCTGTTCGGTAAGAACTGTCGGACCGGTACCGTCTCCGGGACGGACCACCACATGAACTGTATTACTGTCAATCTCTTCCGTCCAGGCATGACACGAATGTATACACAGTCCCGGCGTTTCCATGACCAACTGCTCATAGTCGTTAAGCGTGACAGCTCTTAATACCTTTTCCTTTTCCCTGGCAATCCGAAGCATCGTTTCGTCGCGGGTCTCCGGTTCCCTGCCGGGAGAGATTAATTCCGTCATGGAAAATTCTATGTCGTTTTCCAACGGTATCTCCGGTTTAAATGCTGAGCCTGTCTTAATGTTTCCTTCCTGTCCGGCTGTCTCGGTCACCGCTTTTAAAACAATTCTTCCCTCGGGTGGCATTCCGTGCCATCCGTTTCCAAAGCGAATAACTCCCTCGCTTTCATCCGGCACAAAGCACATATCTTCCGGACCGCAGGAGAAGAGGTCATCCGTCGCCGTCCAGGTAACCCTCTTTCCGGGATTCCAGATATCCTCTCCTTCAATTCTGATGCTTTCAGCCAGAAAGCCTTTCTGAGGAATCCGGAAGACCTGATCGGGAAATCCGTTTCCTTCAGCCAACACGAGCCCCTCTTCGAAGTCATAACTCCGAATCTGGGAAAGTACGATATGGGACAGGCTCATACCGTTGATGACCGGCATGACATCATACGCACCGGACCGGAGAGTCGCACGAAGCTGCAGTGACCCGTACTTATTCGGAATATCATTATCAATACAAAACTTGATTCTTCCGGAATAGAGAAGCCCGCAGGTTTCGTCTTCCACAACTGTCAGCGGAAGAGCCACGCCGTCAATAATATACTCCCAGAAGATATCTGTGAGTTTTTCCGACACCCCATCCATCTGAGGATTCCTTCCGTTAGACTGCAGCCGGACGGACAGGCGAAAATCTTGCCGTGCGGGAATACTTCCACTCACATCAATCACCATACATGCGCCGGTTTCCGCATCCCTCCCGAACGGAGAAAAACTGTAAGCCCCCTGATAAACAAGCTGACCTCTTCCGATGGAAAAGCCTGTGTTTCCGTCTTTATCCATCTGTTTTGCGCCTGTTATGACGGCATCGGGCACGAACTCGTCTTCAGTCGTTTCAAAAGAAAGGCCTCCTGAAAGAAACCTGGTTCCCGCAGGAATCGAAACTGCCTGACGACTTTTTTCGAAAACCGCTTCTGCAAGTACTCTGGCGCATTGCCTTCCGTAAGGTATAAAGCCGGCAAGGCGGAAGAACTCTCTGAAGTGATCGTCTCCCAGTTGTTCCATATAGTATTGCTGGTTTTCCCGCAGCCAGACAAAAAGATCCAGAAAAGTTATTCCCGGGTCACTGGGATTGAAGTTCGTCCAATCAGGAAAGACTCCTGCTATACGGCTGCGATATTTCTCTATTAACTCACTAAAAGAGTCATTATCCAAAGACAGCGGAGAAAGCATTTTTATTCCCTATTTCACATATTGTAATCATTAACAGCAGGTTCAATCGTTCAGAGTAAGACGAAATCTGTGTTTACCATTGATCGGAACCACAAAGGACGCGGAATGGGCTTCATCGAAATCCACAGTAGGGGAGCCCGTCTGTTTTGGCATACTTGCGAGAATGAGACACCTTCTCAATTCCCTGATACCCTCAACAGACCTGATGAGCGTTTCTATCTGGAATCTCTCAGGCAGGGAACCGATATCCCATCCATCCCCATCCAGATTTCCGTAGATCGGATGCAGGAATTGTTCCAGACTCTCCTCCAGAGCCTTTTGAATCCTGTACAGGTTCTGATAGTCATCTATGACCGCCTCGACCTGTACGGAAACCGCTACAAGTTCAGCCTCACGGATCCTGAAATTTCCCCCGCAGCTGAGGCCGGCGGAAATCTTATCTTCGAACCACTCGTAAAGATTTCGTCTGACCTTTTCGAATCCGGCGCCGCGATCAATGAAATCATCTGTTATCAGCACAAGTGTAACTGCTCCGGGCGTCTTACGACCTTTGTCATCTATGCCGGAATAGCAGCGCGCCTTTCGAAGATTTCCCATTATACCCAGCGCCAGCTCCTCGAAGTCACGTTCCGTAACGGCTCGCATCTGTGTTCTGTATTCGGCAGCGGCACGCCGCGTAGCCGTTTGCACCGATTCGCGGTCATATGCTCCGTAGAGGGGCAGAGGGTTGCTCACGGAACTGATAACTCCTCCTGTAAGGTCAAGTCCGGTGATTGCGTTTTCCGGCAGGCAATCAATCTTGCCTCCGCCTATACTGTAATTGACGTATATTCCTTCGTTTATTCCCGGAGCAGGAAGCCTTCCGGATGTTCCGCCTCCGAAAGTAATAATCCCGTGTATTTCATCCAGCTGATAAACCCTTTCGGTGGGCCGGTGCCTGCGAAGGTTATCCGTCCGTTTCCAGCGAATCCATGAGGTATTCCTCTCACCGTTGTCATTCAGTACCTCACGGTAGTTTCCTTCCGATCTTAATACTTCAAGTTCTGTCGGATCGAGTCTTTCGTCCTCTCTGACCCAGAGTTCCAGATCATGAATATTTGAATTCAACAGATGAAATTCAGCGTTCTCCTGATAACCTTCCATTGTCAGGTACTCTTCCAGCCCGTGACGGATGGTAACCACTCTGGCCGCGTTCAGATATCCGCCACGAATCTCGGGGATTTCACGGATATTCTTATTTCCCGTACCTTTCACGGCCCTAATCCAGTACAGTTCTCTTCCGAAAAGCTTTTTCGGTTCGGCATCGGGAATTCCCGAAAAAGTAACTGTTCCGGTCTTTCGGAATCCCTCCGTCTCGTCAGCGGGATGAAGCGGATTCCATGCGCCGTCCTTATAATATTCCCATATAATTGCGGAGCTGTTCTTCTCCAGTATCCTGGCTGTCTCCCAGAGCATACGAACCGGTCCGCGTACCGGCGGTCTTCCGAATCCGAAATACATCGCAGGACTGGATTCCCCTCCTGCGTCAATCAGATTCAGCCGATGTCCGGCTTCTCTCTCCGCCCGCAAAGAACCGTACTTCTCTTCGAGATGGTTGACCGCTCCGAAATACTCCGGTTCATCATTCCGTGGATCCAGTTTGCAGGAGATGCGTATATCTGAAAGCACCGGAGAAAGATACTGCCCCCTGGTCTTGAACGCATTGTTGATCTTAAGTATTCTTGCCCTGATATAATAGTTTATGCCGGAGCCGGCCATAACCGGTTCCAGGTCGTCGGGACAGATAAACCGGAGTTTTTTCACCTGCCTCGTAATTCCGCGGGTCGGCGTGAAAATATCACGGTACTCATTGGTCTTAAAAAGCCTGCTCCATCCGATTCCGTTAAAATACTCCCAGATGACTTCCTCTATGGTAATATCAAAATCCTTTTCCTGCCGGAACTGATCTTTCGGCATAATCAGCTTCCAGTTGAAATCGGCAGAGCTGTCCAGCACGATCGGGACTTTGGCAAATTCCTCTTCGAAGCTCAGTTCAATCTCCGCATTCTTTTTTGACAGGGCGTCTCCCGATCCGAAATAGATTTCGTCATAGAGAGAAAACTGTTCTCCGAAAGCGAATATAGGATCTTCAACAAGCTGATCCGATCCGGCAGCAAATATGTTGTCAGCCCTTGCGGCCGGGCACTCTGCTCCGAGGAGCACGCGGAACGGTGCAAAATTCTCCAGCCCCCTAAGGTCAAGGACTTCACAGCCCAGCCAATAACTGCTGATACCGCCATGCTCCCTCAAAGCACACACACCCGTATCAGCGGGTATCTTAACTACGATGCATCCGTCTCTGACTGTTACATCCGTCAGGATATTAACTGTATCCGACCCGCTCTCATAGAAAAATCTCACCGAGGCAGAATCGCTGAATCGCGCAAGCTGATCATCGGAAAGCGGATGCCCGTCTTCATCTAAAAACTTCAGGATTATATTCCCGTGATGGTTAAATTGAAACATCCAGGGATGGCTCAGATAAAACACATGTCTTTCAAGGTTCTTTGCAGACATTCCATACAATGGGAACGGAGAGAATTTCCCGTCACTCTGCTCATAGATCAGGCCGATATAATCTCTCCGCCCGTTCGTTTCATAAACCACTTCCAGAGTATCCGGTACAATACAGATATCCTCCGAAAGTTCAACGGGTACCATCTCGCCGTTCTGATCTGTTACTCTGGATCTCAGTAATGTTCCGGACGGTAACATCTCGCCTTCCGTATCCTCGCTGCCAAGTTCGAATACGACATAGCCTTCCGCAGCTTCGGCTGTTCTCATTGATGTATTCAGGCAGTTAAAATAGTCTATCTTCAGCTTCTCCGGCATGAGCATGAATTTCCTGTCAAGACCATTTTGTATACCGGCATAAATCTCAGCAAGAGCAGTTCCTATGTCCGGATTTGCACTGTTGAAATGCCATTCGGGAGTGTATGCTGCCGCACGGCTGCGGATTTCTTCCATAATTTCTTCCACAGACCTGTATTTAAATTCTTTCATGCAATTCCCCCCGTCGGATAATTATCTTCACTATGCTTCACTTCTTATCTTACTCTTCAACAGACATTCCTTCATTTATATAGAATGGATAAACGAGATTATACGGGTTATTCGTTTCCCGTACGGTATAGTGGATATTCACATTGACTCTGCCGCGTTTGGCCAGCTGTGCTTCCGCCCTGATATCTCTGATTCTCGGCTCCCACAGGATAAGAGCTTCCTCTACTGCACTTTCTATCCTGGACAGTGTTTCAAAATCAGGTCTTCCGAAAGATTCTTCGTGAATGTCGCATCCGAACTCAGGACGCATTACACGTTCTCCCTTCCGTGTCATCAGGATAATGAGAATCGACTGTCTAATACTCTCCTCATAATCAGCCATCTCCATACGGCCTGTCATGGGATCCACGCGCAACGGGAACGAAAAGCCGCGGCCCAGAAAATCACTGTTAAATGCCATAAACTACCTCCTGTGCAACAATCTTCCGTTCAGTTTATTTTCACCATGCTGCCTTTAACCTGGGTAATACCGCTCGATTCAAGCCCAAGGCTTCCATCCGCTTTCACACTGACCTGCGTTCCCTGAACAGCAGTGCTTTGTCCGTGTATCTTCATAGTCTGCATCGCATCTGCATTTACTGTTCCGCTCTTGATCGTAACCTTATTGCTTTCGATCGTAATAGCGGCAGTGCCTCCGATAGACAGGGTGAGCTTTTTTGCCGCGTCAATTTTAATCTCACCGCCGCTCCCGTTGATAGTGATGGAATTCTTATTATCCTTATCACGGATCTGGGCTGTCTTTTTATCATCGGAAAGGCTGAGATTCATGCCTCCGGGAGTCGTGACTTTTACGTACTCCTTGTCTTTTTCTTCCGAGAAGCACACCTCATGCCCTCCTTTCGTCCGGAACATTTTCATGGAATTTTTTTCATTTACCGCATTGGACGGCCGGGTCACATTCTTGCTCCATATTGAGCCGAGAACGATCGGACAGTCTGTCCTCCCGCTGAGGAATCCTATTATGACTTCGTCACCGACTTCAGGCAACAGGTACATTCCGGCCTTGTCCGCCGTATAGGGCGTCATCACCGAAATCCATCCGGTCAGCATTTTTCCGGACTCACCGAGACTGTACTCGACCATCACCTTGCCGGGTTCCTTTTTGTCATAGTTCTTTCTGACTGTACCGATAACAAGCCCCGGATTTGAGGACACTTCCGGCTGCGTCCTTAAAGAATACATCATATCCTCGAACATCCTTTTCCTCCTTATTATCCGGGAAAATAGGCATTTACCTCTCTGTCAGCGTTTTATTCCCAGCCCTCGGTCTCCAGCTGGGTCGTAAACCCGCTGTTGTCAAACTTGTGCGTCACCCGAATAATATAGTATTTCTTATTGACCATGCTGTCCACACGGTCAATACTGATATATCGTCCGGGGATCAGTTCCGGCAGGCCTATACATTCGATTTCCGCTTTCTGGCTTCCGTCAAGTGCGTGTCTGGCAAGGACCGCCGTCCTGCCCGATGCTGCAGACGCGCTCGTACAGGCAGGATCCGTTATGAACCATTCTCCTGGTCCGGACAACGCAGATACCATCTCGTCGGTACTGGCTGCCTTCGTTTTTCCGGAAACCGCTTTATCGCTCTTCGGATCAAACCCGTTTATTTCATAAGTATGATTAAGATAAGCCGCATCCCGTTCAAAACTTATAAGACCTCTTCCCGGTCTCAAAGTGATTACCGGAGATTTAACGCTTTTAATCCTTCTGAAATAAGCTTTATCGACGGCTATAAAGAACTCCCGGTCAGTTCTTCCCGTTCCGATCAGTTCCCTTGTTATAAAATCGTAATCGGACCCGTTTTGCCAGATCAATCCGTCGTCCATATTTTCAGACGTCGCATCCACACTGGCACTGCATAATTTTGAATATGTTTTCAGGATTTCCGAAACAGCATCGGTATAATTACGGATTTTGAATTGCCGTGTATGGTTATTCCCCGCCATCATCAGTCGGCGTGCATCCAATGCAACAAACTCCACGACATATCCGTTCTCGGCAGATGCGGTCACGCGAATATTGGACAGGAAGCCTTTAAAAACTTTCTGTTTTACGGATTGATAGCCAAGACACAGTTCTACCGTCTTTCCGAGTACGGCAGTTCCCTTCAGGGCATTATTAAAACTTCCGTTTTTAACGTCGTAGCAGTCCGTAAACACAACGCTCACACTGGAAGCGCCGTCAAGAGACAGCACCGCCTCCACAGACTGAATCGGAATCCCTTTTTTTACGAGATCCGTCCCACCGACCGTGATAGACAGTGCAGGTGCGTGAAAGCCCTTGTACTGCTTCTCAAGCTGTTCAAAATCCCATGTTGCGCTCATTAAGTCAGCCATAAATCACTCCTAGTCCAACGCCGGGATTCGGATAACCTGTCCCGGATGGATATCCATCGGATTCATGATATTGTTTGCCTTGGCAATAACTCTCCACTTTTCACAGTCATTATACTCATCCCAGGCAATGCTCCAGAGACTCATGCCCATGACGACCACTCTGGTCTTTGTCCTGTCAGGAGACTCAAAGGGGCTCTGCTTGGAGGCCACCTTCGGATCTTTTATCTCCGATATCGTCAGGCTGGCTTTTGCACGAATCGGTTTTCCTTCCATCGAGAACATGGTGTACTCTACACTCATATCTGATATAACGCCTCGAAAGTTAAGATTGCCCCATGAAAAAATGACTTGCGGCGGTTTGTGCTGTTCTCCCGCTACATGTGCTGCCATCTCCAGTTTCTTGATCTTATCCGTAATAGGGCGGAGCTGATTCTCTACGCCCATCGTTATATTAGATACGCCTTTGGCCTGCGACTCGGAAAACAGATCTCTGTCACTAAAGGAATCAAAAAGCAATTCCACCGACAGCGTCCTCGAAACGCCTCCGAGAAACTCTTTCTTGAGCGTATCATCCGCAAGATGACGTACGTCCTTATAATGAGGTGTGGAAGTGATACGGTAAGAAGACGGATTGAATGTAAAACTCACACTATCCGATTGATTGCCATTATCATCACAGATAATCAATTTGCCTTTTTTCAGGGAAACAGTACTCATATTCCATACCTCCCTCTCTTAACATCCTGCATTTTCTCGTTCAATGTCATTTTCAGAATCCGCCGCGAAGCCGCTCCATCCGCATCCTGTCGTTTATCTTCCTTATGACTTCCCGCGGCAGATCACGATCCGCATCCGCTTTGTGCGCCTTCAACAAGCCGGAAATCACTCTCTCATGACGTTCAACAACTTCCGAAACTCTCTTAAGCTCCGTACTGTTATTCTGATCGGAAACAGTACGCCTCACTGTCTCAAATTCAATATCATGAACGGCTTCTGTCTGATTTCTTCTTTCTGCTCTTCGCAGCTCCTCCTGTGCGCTTCTGATCTGAGCTGCGGTATCACGATTCGGTCCGGGTCTCTGAACGGTTATATCAACAGTAGTCTGTCCGGGTATATTGGAAATACTCTCGGGATACATTGCAGCGGACTCGGACGGCAGCAGTCGAAACACCTGAGTTTGCGCATTCTCTGCCAGTTCCCTCTCTATTTCGCGTTCTCTTCTGATTATGGTCTCTCTGTCAAGAATTCGTTCCTGGCGTCTCTGTTCCATAACATGAAGGGCTGCTTCACGATTAGAATCGGTGCCTGTTCCGGAAGTCTCATTTCTGAAGGAAAGCCCGTACTGGTCAGCCAGTTTGCCGAAGTACCCTGTGCCGGCATGTGCGCCGTCACCGGAAGCATTCCTGTCAATGTGCAGTAGTTCCGTCACAAAACTCCGCCAGCTTTCCCGCCCTTCGCTGGTCATTTCCCGGATCGAAGGCCGTATAAGATGTCCGGCTTCCGAATTTCGAAGGATCGTATTCACAAACAACTTTCTGCCGATATCCGTAAATACAGTATCACGCCTTTCCGTCTCTTCCCGAAGGATCCTGAGGAGTTCCATCTTCTCGGCTGACATACGGATTCCCGACATCAGGATCTCCTGCCGGCTTTCCTGTCGTTCAAGATTTTCCTCTGTCCGATGTACGTCCTCCTCCAGTGTCCTGTATTTAGACTTGCTGACAGCCTCCCGAAAGACCGTTTCCGGAATGAGCTGTCTGATATCCAGATCTTCTTTGCGAAGTACACGTACATCGCGTTTAAATTCATTCCACTGTTCATTAGTCAGATTCATAACAGAATCTGCAAGCGTCATGAATTCCCGCTGATTTTCCCGGATTATCGCGATATTTCGTATAGCCTCAATGATCAGTGTGCGCAGGATCCGCATAGTTCCCCGCTCCTCGCGCAGAACCTTAAACAGCAATTCCTTTTGATGGATTATCTCCGTTTCCCTGTCTTCGTTACCGCGTTCGTCCCGGGTCTGGGAAGCTGCCCCCGTTTCTTCTGCGTCCTGACCCCCTTCGGTTGAATCCAAAGCTTCCTTTCGCTTTTCATATTCTTCCGCAAGTAACCCGGCCTGCTCCGCGCTTTCTTCACCGGTCTCCTTATTTTGCCGGGTCGAAGCATTCAAATATGCATCCGTAAAGGCCTCATACAATTCAGGGAGTTCTTTTCTTAATTCCCCTTTATCGTCCGCATAAATCAGTTCGGAGCGGAAAATCTCCCAGTCCTCATCGGAGTGCTGTTCGAAGAACTGCATCAGATACTCTGAAAAAGAATCCTTCCAAGGAACGACACCGCTCTTTTCGGCAAGAACATTGAACACCTTTTCCATAGCGAACTGCCGGACAGACAGTTCCGAAGCTCCGGGGCTTCCGTTCACATACTCTTCCCTTTCCGTCATTTCAATGGTATTCATCTCTGAGATATCATTAAAAAGAGGTAAAACAACTTTCCTGAATGTTTCATGATCCATCGTATTTATGATGGTCTCGATTACTTCATATTCAGCAGCACGGCTTCCTTCTGATTCAGCAGCGCGGCTCCCTTCCGATTCGGCAACGCGGCTCCCTTCCGATTCGGCAGCACGGCTTCCTTCCGATTCAGCAGCACGGCTTCCTTCAGATGTGCGTCTATTGATGGCGCCGGACTGTTCCGGCAAAATCTCTGAACCTTCAATTACTTTCACGAGAGCCTGATACAATTCAGGTGCCTGTTTCCTGAGTTCTCCGTTTCTGTCAGCATATATCATTTCCGTGCAAAATGATTCCCATACCTTCTCCGATGCTGACAGCATCCGTTGTACATAATTTGTTTCCGATATACGCTGTGTGTTCAGTCTTTCAGATTCATAAACATATTCCGTATCTCTTTCGGCAAATGCCTTTATCAGCATTTCCGCCGTATTATAATGCCTTGTGTAAACGGTCTCACGGTCTCCTTCGGGTGCTTCCCCGTTTTGTACGGTCTCTGATACGGAGGTCGTCATGCGTTCAAGCACAGGACGGATAACCGTGCGGAATGTTTCACTATCCATATTCCGCAAGATACTGATGGCAGCATCGCGGGAGACAGAGCCATCGTTCATTAATCCCGGTTCTTCCCTCATACCATCATCTGACGCTGTAAGTTCCGACATCACCGGGCTTGTCTCAGAATCCGTTAATCTCTTTCCTGCCGTCACTAATACCGTTCCCGTAAGGGCTGTGTATAATTCAGGCAGGTGTTTTTTGAGTGATTCCTCTCGATCCGAATGGATCAACTCCGTGCGGAATCTATTCCACTCTTCGTCTGTAATCGTTTCGATAAAGTGAAACGCATCGTTTTCGGTCTGTAAAACAGACCCGGGAGATGACTCTTCGATGCTCTCCATTCTGCGGCGGAGGTTCAACCATTCCTCGTCCCCGTATTCTGTGTCCGGATTACCGTTCCTACCGGAACCTGCCGTCTCGTAAATAATCATCGAAACACGCTCCATAAGCGCTTCGGCAAATGTATGAAATGAGCGTGTATCCATAGTCTTTAATGTTTTTTCCAGAGCTATCAGAGAAGAAAAACCTCCGGCATTCAGAAAAATGTTCCGGATCTGTTCCGGAGCCCGCTGAATCTTCCAAAAAAACTTTTTTGCATCTTCAGACATCCAGATAGTCATGGACCCGCCACGTTCTCTGTCTGAAACCAGAAATAATTCTGACTCCGCCTGCCTGAGAAATACTCTTGCCTGCGAAGAATGAGAATCACCGCTCGCACTTCCCCCTGCACTCTGCATGCGTCTGACAAGATTGCGGATATACCGCTCTCTTGTTCCGTTGCCTTTCGACGCTGCTGTCAAAATCTTCAATATCAGGGAACTTTCATCCTCATCCGGAGCGGATGATTTTCCGAAAGACGGGCTATCTGCCGTTTTTCCCGAAGTTCCCGCACTCGCTATCTGTTCTTTCAGTTTCTGATGAATTTGTACAAGTTCACGAACAGCCTCCTGTGAGACGCCGCTGTAAACATTTGTATTCATCTCAAGAAAATTGAGGAGCTGTTCGCATCTGGTGCTGACACTCAAAGAATATCTCTGCATAATCCGATAATTATGCATGTTCATCTGTATCCTTATACGGTTCAACTGAACAAGCTGCCTGGACAGCTCGCTCAGTACATTTCCTGCGTCACGCTCCCCGAATTTCGGATGCACAAAATCGACTGACGAAGACCGCCTCTCATGCGAGGTTAAGTACTTTGCCATTATGTCCTCTGCAAATGAAGCATCTCCTCCCAGTCTGGCCGGAATTGACCACTGTAATATGTGAACTGGCAGCCGATAACTTGAACCAAGCCGCACAGCCTGCGTTTTTAACCCGGTAATCACAGTTAATTTACCTTACCCTCTCGAAGGCCGCTATGAAGGATTTCGACCGTATTATAAACAACCTGACCCTGAAGAGCATCGAAGTCGGAGATTTCCCAGTTGGTAACGATCCCTTCTTCAAATGAATAAGACTTTTTAACAGAACCGTGCTCCATAACCATGATTGTCACATCATAAACACGCGACCCGGCAGTTAAGCCGGGATCATTTCCGGTTACCAGAAATCCACGTTCCAGAATCAGCTTATGTGAAGAGCTTGTAGGCTTTGCCAGATTATGAACAGTCCAATTATTACCGCCCTCCTGAACAGTTTCTGTTTCGACAACTTCGGATATATTCCTGATTTTGGTAAAACTGTATGTCTGTGTACCGATATTCACCTTGAACGCCGCATTCAGCACCGGATATCTTGAAATAGTCGACATGGAATCCCTTTCATGGAAGCCGGAGCGAAACTCCGGCTTATCGTACATTCTTCATTTAAGTTGGAAGCAGGAGCGACGGCTCCGGCTCATCATTCAGTTTTCTGTTTATCTTGGAAATTTCACTGCACCAGCGAACACGTTCCATATGATTTAAGCCGAAAATCTCCTCGCGACTCCAGTGCATATAATAAGCTATAAAACTCGTTTCCTCATAGATTTTATCAGCCGGATAAAGATTTATACCCCGGCTTCTGTAAAATTTACCGGGATATCAATTTCCTTGCCGCAATGAGGACAGATTCCCTTATAAACAGGGATCTCCATCGCATTGATACGCTGATAAAGATCTTGCAGATATGCCAGATCGGGGGTAAACAGCCCTTCAACAATCCTGGTATCCACGGCCGGCAACGAGCCCAGCCTTGTTATCACTCTTGCCAGAATAATAATAGTGAGATATCCCGGATTCTGCTGTACTCTGGAGTCTTTTAACGGAAGTATCTCATCGGCTGCGTTAGCAAGCCGCATGGTTCCCTCCCTGTGAAGATTTCCATCCCGGTCAACATAGCCTTTTGGTAGCGTAAACGGAAATTCAGTTTGGAACATTATTTCTATTCCTTTCTATATAAATTATTATAGGAAGCGCATTTAGTAAACGTTTATCATACAATAAAGCCTGTTTCCCGCGGGCAGGTAGTCTTGCTGTGGAAAAGGCTTATGCAGTGAAATCATAAATGCGTTTACTATAGAATAATTCACCCGATTACACAGAAGATGTGACTTTGGGCCACTTGCAATCGGCGAGGCAGGAAGCAGCTGTTAAATAATATAAAGCGGGTATGCATCTGAGATGAATACCCGCTTCGAAACTCGACTAATCAGGAAACTCTGGTTATTCCCTCGTGGGTAATCTCCAATGTCTCAACTGCAATCTCGGATGCTGTCGCATTGAAATCCGGAACCGTATACTTTGTCGGCCATGCGTTAATTGCCTGCCAGGATGCAGCCGGTGATTCGTCGGCATCCAACAATGTGATGGTAACCGTCTTGCGCTCCAGTTCGCCGGTGAGACCGGGCTCGAGCCAGTCATAAAGCACCTTGGAATCTGTCATGCCCTGTTTCAAAGTAATGTTACCGTATTTCTTGAGACCGGGAACCTTCATCGGCGTCTCCTGTGCCATATCGCCTTCCCTGTACTCTATCGGCTCGATTGTGATGTCTCCGCCTGTCACTTCGCTGAAGCCACCTGCTTCAAGCCCATCTATCTCTACCTTGTACCTAAATTTGGCTTTTGGGTACTCTGCCATAATATTCCTCCTTTGCTCACAGTATCGAAGTAATCCGTCATACTGTTCTTATTGCTCAGCCTTACGCGATGTCCGGTGCTAAGCATTCTTACACAAATCCGGTTTTCTGAGCCTCCTTACGGAAACTCAGAAACCGGTAACAGTTTCAATCAGATCAATCAGCCAGCATCAGAATCAGCTGTCTTCTGAGAAATCCTGAAGATTACGAATTCAGCAGGCTTCACAGGAGCGACACCGATTACGCATACAAGTCTTCCGTTGTCAATATCATCCTGAGTCATGGTGTCACGGCCGATATTAACAAAGAAAGCTTCCTCCGGTGATGTACCGGACAGGGAGCCGCCTCTCCAGAGGCCATCCAGGAAGACACTGATCGTTCTCTGAACTCTGATCCAAAGAACTTCATCATTGGGTTCAAATACTGCCCAGTTCGTATTTGCACGGATAGACTCTTCGATAAAGATAAAGAGACGTCTTACGTTGACATATCTCCAGGAAGAGTTGCTGGTTGCTGTTCTTGCGCCCCATACACGGATTCCCTGTCCCGGGAATGCACGGATCAGGTTGACGCCCTTCGGATTCAGAATATCCTGCTCACCTGTTGTGAACTGGCTGTCAAGACCTACGCAGCCGCGTACCACTTCGTTCGCCGGAGCCTTATGAACACCTCTTGTGGCGTCGGTTCTTGCATAAATACCAAGTACGGAACCTGACGGCGGTACAGCAATGTTCTTCTTGTCAAGCGGATCGAATACACTGAGCCACGGATGATACATTGCAGCATATGCAGTATCAAAGATGTCGCGATGGCTGATAAGATCTTCGACCTTTCTTGCTTCTCTCGGCATATCCAGAACTGCGAAACGGCTGCCAAGGTTTTCGCAATGTGCAACCAGTGTGAGCTGTACGTTAGGATCTGTAATACCCGGTACTGCCATAATTGCAACAGAATCATTGTCAAGGAATGACTGGATACCTGTTCTGTGGCCTGCTCCGCCATCCTCTCCGATGAAATCAGCAGCGCTGATGCCCTTAACGCTGCCGTCCTTGCCGCCTGAAAGGACAAGCGTAGCAACTGCCTTGTCTGATCCTGCAATCATCTCAAACGGAGAAACGATTGTGTCGCCTTCTTCTCCGATATAGGAAACGTTGACCAAATCAGATTTGGACAGCTTCTTATCAACATAATTCGATGCCTCGATATTGAAGCTGAGGTTATCATAGACTTCTACTACATCGCCATATCTTACATCCAGGCTGAATTCGCAGGTTGAGAGAACCTTTGTAGGAAGAAGTTCTTTATCAACGCATGTATCGTCCAGATCATTCTCGAGTGTCAGGATATTTCCCTGGCTCTTAACGATTTTGTTATAAGTGATTGTCTCACCGTCATTAAATGCAACTACATCGCCGGTATTGAAGCCATCACCGTTCTTTACGATGTAACGTTTGCCTGCATCCGTGTCAAGAACCTCAAGGATCTGTGTCTTCGCTTTGCTGGCCGGTGCCGCATTAATGCGAATATCATCGCCCCAGGCTCCCGGATTTTTCGCTGTAATTGCGAGAACCTTGCTGTTACCGGCGGCACAGACACCGTCTGACGGGGCTACACGAACAATAAATGCGCGCGAACCTCCGTTGATGAAAAACTGATCTACAGCATACGCGAGGAAACGATATTCACCGAAAGCATTCTCCGATAAATAACCGCCGTAAATACGCTTGAACTCAGCTGCGCTGGTTACAAGCTGTGGTATACCGCCCACCGGGCCCCTTTCCGCAAGGCCGATAAAGCCGGCTGTACTGGTTCCGACTCCCTCCATAGGTTTGGAACCGGATTCAAACTCCTCTACGTACACGCCTGGTGACAAATACTCCGCCATAATGCATACTCCTTTCATTTATTCTTACTGATTTATATCAGTAAATATATACATTTTCTATAAAGATACAAGCACATCTTTGTACATCTATCATAAAATTTACCATATATTTGTGCATACGTCCACATTTTTTAATATATTCATTATATGCAAATGCATATGGTACATTTTTACAAATTCTGCTCGTTCTCCCTTTCTTTCCGCCTTCGGACCAGGAACAGGATAAGAGCAAGCAACAAGCCTGCCCCAAGAAGAGCGATGAGTGCAGTCCTGTTGTAGAACACCTGAGATACGACGTTTCTCGTAACAAGAACATTCTTCCAGACTATTTCACCCTTCTCGGTTTCTCCGTCAGAACGCAGCAGCCCGGAAACATTTCCGGCGTTATCATAGGATGCGATCCGCACTGTCTGCGGACTTACGTGTTCCTTTATTTCAAACGGTATCTTTCCGTCGTTTGCCGCGAGCACCTGATCCAGTTCATCATTGTAAACATCATCTTTCCACTCGTTTGAATATGAGATGATCGGAGTAGTAACATGTGCGTCAGATGCCGAAGCATTCTCAGGATAGACATATATCTCTACCTTGCTGACGCCGCTGAGATTATCATCTACGACCGCATACGCCTTAATAGAAGCCGCATTGTACCTCGTAATGCTCTTATCCACATCCCTCAGATCGGCATACGGCGACGTTTTATCCACCGTGAATGAAAGAGGCACTTCCTTAGCTCCGTCCCGGCTCTTTATACTTGCATTACTGTTCTCGTTACCGGACGAATCCTTAGAGTGTACTACTATAGTATATTTTCCTTCGGCGGAGAAATTCTTGGCATGGAACTTGTATACATAAGCCTTCCAGCCGGAATCAGTACTTACATCCTTCACCGAATAGTCTTCGCCTTTTACAAGAGCTCTGTAATCGGTGTCATGGATCATATCTACCGTTTGCTCCGCTACTGTGTTGACATTCACCTCCCTTAAATAAACATCATTTTCCTCATTCGTATACCACCCTGTCAGGCTTTCCGTCTTCGCATCGTCATTGTAATCCCATGTTGATCCGAAACGATTGACCGAGAAAGTAAAGTCTACGGTCTTCTCATTGCCCGCCCGGTCAACGATCGTTCCTACAGCATGATAAATATCATCATTATCTGCAAGCGGTGCAATATTTAGGTAACTGAGTGAACCTCCGAAACCGTCTTCGTTATTTATGATCGGAGCCAGCTCCAGAGTCTTCCCGTCCTTCAATTTAATTCCGTTCAACACAAACGTTACGCTGTCGGGATTATAGTTCGTATCACTGAAGAATATCTGCGGTGCGATATCAGCGCTGTATGCATGCCCGTTTTCAACAGTATCATGGTTGTAGTCAATCTCCGGCACTGTTTTATCAATCGTGAACTTATCTGAGATCACTTTCTCGGCAAAATTGCCCGCGAGATCCGTATACTCCGCCGTTACAACATAGTCTGCATCCTCATCAAAAACAATCTGCATACTGTGTTCGTCCCCGCTGTCACTCCAGCTGCCGGCTTTCGCAACGCCCGCTGTGCCTCGCGCAATTGTTCCGGGGTACTCGACTTTTGCATCCGATGAGTTGAAATTATGCTCTACTATTTTGACAACAGCCGTGCGCGTCTGGTTAAAGTACAAGCTGTCCCGATATCCTTTTTCAAGATCGAATGTCAGGGTAAGAACCGGAGCAGTCTTGTCTATTGTGAACTCCTTCGTCGCAACACCGTCATAGCTTATATCATTTGCCGGATTATCCAGAAGATCCGCTCCGGAAATCTCGAATGTAAAATCACCGTCCTCAGAATATGTTATACGCTTGATCCACATGTCATTATCGCCGTTGCCGCCATTATTGATGTACTCCCAGTCAGACTGGCTTCCTCCGTTCGTCACGATCGTGATCTTCGACGGGTCGAAATTCCGTTCTGTCACCGTAATTATAGCAGTGCGATCGGCTTTGAAATACTTATCGTTCTGAGCGTCATTATTATCATACGTAACGCTGATCGTCGGATTCACAATGTCGATACCGAAATAGTATTCACGCTGACTCTTATTTCCCGAATGATCTGTCGCGTATACAGTCAGAACAATGTTGTTGTTGTTCAATGAGCTTGCCGCTGTCCTGACCGTGTTGATGGCGTAAAACAGTGACGGATCGTCATAATTGCCATCCCACTCTTTCTGGTCCGGATCCATTCTGCCGTCTTCTCTCAGCGACTCTGTAAGAATCACAACATCGTCTACTGTTATCGTGTAATACACCTGATCCAGTCCCGAACTTCTGCCGTTTGTTCCTCCGCTGTCCGAAGGTTGATTCGGATCGGATACTATGATGTTGAACGGTACGTCGCCGTTAAAGAGCGGCTGGTCAAGAGGTCCGTGCGAAGCAGAGTTTGCCTGTGCAACTATACTGATGGCAGGTGCATTTTCATCTTCTACCGGAGCCTCAACATCCAGATAAATCGAATTGGTTCTGATTGTATTCGTCGTGTTACCCGCCCTGTCCGTCAGGGTGATTTCCAGTCTGAACACCTGCTGACCGTCTGTCCGGAAGTCCCGGGAAGCCATATACGCATACCCCGTCACATTATCGTTCTGCGACAGACTTCCTATTGAAGATATGACCGGATACTCTATTTTGACCGGTGAATGGTCAAGCGTCACCCTGATATTTCCGGATGCGCTCGTCTCCTCCCTGTAAGGCGCGGATTTTGTAACTCCGAGTCCGCCTCTCAAACTCAAATCGGCACTGTAATAATTACCGATATCGATATGTCCGGAAGGTGCAATCGTATCTATGACTTTGTTATACGTCCAGAATTCACCGTTGCCGTGCCGCACAGTCGCCTGATAAGACTTCTTGTTCCTCTCGGCCGATGACGGAACAAGCAGGTTGCCTGCCGCGTCCTCGCCCTGTATCTCGAACCGGTAAACGCCGTTATTCGACGCCGAAGCGGAAAGCGGATATCTCGTCGAGGAATTGAAATTAACCGTTGACTTTCCGATCTGCATCTTCTTCCACGGCGGTTCCGCTGATGAGTAATCATCCGGTGCTGCGGAAGTCACGGCTGTCCTGATCTTATCACGGTCCAGATTCGTATCGGTCACCGTAAATGCCATGTTAACATCCGTATTGTAATATGCAGTCGTTCCTTCAATATTTTCCGAACTTTTCGGCTTTGTCATTTCCGACACAACATAAACGGGAGCCGTTACATCCATTACTTTTATGCCTGTCGTGTACGAACCTGTCTGCTTCGCAGGATCGTTATCCGTCGCACCGGTTCCTCTTGTTACGATAATCGCGTTTCCTGCCTTATCCGTCCCGCTGATTGTAAATCTGTGGTGTCCTTCATGCCCGGAATCCGCTTTGACATATGCCCGGTATCTGTAAGAATCTTTTTTGCCGACGTTCGCGGTCGGTCCCGTCAGACTATCATTTCCGAATGTGCCTGTAAATGACATATTTCCCACTCTGAAATTGACCTCGGTCAGATCGAATATCGCTTCAATATCCTTGTTGTAGAAATCATATTTATCATAGTGGCACTTATCTTTTGTCCCGGTTATCCGGTATTCGGCGACAGGGGCCGTCTTGTCTATTACTTTCGGCAGAGACTCGAATACATAATTCGTCCTCGAGCCGGCAGCGCTTGCCTGCGCCGCTTTTTCCTTATCTCTGTTTCTTGCGTTAGTACCTCCTGTAAACTCAATTCTGTTCATCGCCAGGTCTGTTCCCCGGGACGTGATCCAGTAAACTCCTTCTTCCCTCCGGTCGCAGCTGTATGTGTAAGTCGTACCGGCCTCATCGATCTGAGGCTTCAGTGTCTTCGTCACCGGCTGCGTGCTGCTGTCCGTCCTCGGCTTCTGCCCGGATATTGCGGTTACGAAACGTGTTGAAATATTCGTATCATATACCGTGAGCTTCTCCACAAAGTTGTTCTTATAATATGCATATGCATCATCGGCATATTCTCTGACATCGCCGGAAGATACCGAGTAGACCGCTTTCGGACGAATCGTGTCTATAACGAACTCGATCGATTCATTCACCCGAAGGGTATTCCCGTTATCCTCATATATGTATTCATATTCATTGGCATCATTAATGTTGGACTTGCCGTCTCCGATTCTGTAATTATAATAAGTCCCATCCTCATAATTATACAGCAGCATCGTATAACGGCCGTCCGCAGAATGTCCCGACGCTTTCTTAGGATCGATCGTAATTGTAGCGGTATGCGCTTTCTGCTTTCCGTTTCGTCCGAGTTTCCACCCGCTCACAGTTATATATCCGCTCTGCGTTACATCCTCACCGTTTCTTTTGATAATAAACTTCGGAGCGTCATAGTCATACCAGTTCTCCTCGGTGATCGTAACTTCCATCCTTGCTGCTTTCGGAGCATTTGCGTCAACACCGTCCTTAAGTCCGTAGTAGAACACGCTTTCGCCCTGTACATCAGCAGGGAAGCTGGGCATATAATCCTCCGGGATAATGCAGTTCGCCACCGGGACAACGGTATCCTTGATAAACGCCTCGCTGTACCAGACACCCGGAACGCCGGAATCGGACGGTTCCGTTTTCAGAAGATGTACCTGCTTCCCGTCCGCATCTACCGCATAGACGTCGCTCTCTTTCTTCAGAGAAGATACATCCTGTTTATCAGCGTCCGTCCCGGAAGTAATGGATACCGGTATTTCAGCAGAACCCTGCAGCCTCGGAACAAAGAGCGTAAAGTTATAAACGCCGTCCTCGTCAACAACCGTGCCGAAGCTGTACCGTTTCTTTTCCTCATCTTCTCCCGCTTCCCGGGTCACGGGTTTTGTGCCGGCAGCACCGTACCTGAAGCAATGCGCATCGGTATCATACTGGACCGACGAAACCGACAGGAAGATATTCGCACCTTCCTCGTCCTGCTTCTCAAGATTCAGAACCAGTTCGGGAACAGGCATATCCTCTATCGTCACGCTTAGCGCCGAACGATCCGTGCAGACAAAATCTATTACCGTCTTTTCCTGATTATCCTCTGTCACCTGCTTTGCACGGCTGATCGCATCATTAGTCTGTTCAAATCGGACATCCAGATTGGGCGATCCGTAGATTGCAAATGCTTCCGCATCGGAAATCGCGGCAATAATCTCATCCCGTGTTTCATCCGAGTAGCGGTAAGGAGCGCTCGGATCCGCAAATGCATCCTTATCGATTTCTATGAATTTTTCAGCATAGGCGTCATATTTATAGAACTTCGTGTTTCCGGCAAAGTCCTCAAGAACTATGAACAGTCTGAGGTAGCTTCCCGTATCCGTGATGTTCCACTTGAACTCGGAAGTAACAGGGTTTTCAGTTAAATCCGCACCCCATTCCTCTCTTGTACCCGTTTTGTCGATTTTATCATAGAACACAATATTGCCGGAAATGTTTCCGTATTTTGCACCTCCTCCGTCAAAGAGGACGGCCTCCGCGCTATATAATCCCGAATGCTTGTCATGCACGAAAAGGTCAAGGTCTGCGGCGCTGTGCACATCATTCAGGAACAGGCCGGAATAATTATCTCCCGAACGCACAATCTCGGGCAGCGTCTTATCAAGTACTTTATGTCTTGCTTCAAATGTGCCGTTCCCGTTCTTTCCGTTCAGATCGTCGATCATGGTCTTATCGGCGTCAAGCGCATATTGATCCGTCTGATAAATCACTTTATTGCCTGCCAGGTCTGTCCCCTGCACACGGATCCAGTAAACGCCTTCATCGGATCTCGGCCAGCTGTAAGTGTATGTGTCGCCTTCTACAACACGGTGGTCAACGGAAGAATCCTCCGGCAGTCCGGGATCCTCATCCACTACTGTCTCCTTATAGTAAGAGTTAACTTCCAGATAGCCTATCGGATAATCCGCACCTTCCGGCAGAATTTCAAAATTCCTCTCCTTAATGGAAAGAGTTTCCGTGAAGTTCTCATTGTAGTAGGCATACTCGTTATCATTGTCGATTTCTCTGCCTTTTACTCCCGTGCTGTATGTCACGACCGGACGGATCGTATCGATCACGATTTCCAGATCGCTATCCATCTTCTGAATGCTGTCTTTATCATATTCATACAGCAGTTCATTAGAGTCATTTATATTTGCCTTATCATCCTCCTCGTTTGCTATATAGTTATAGTACGTTCCATCGCTGTTCCTCAGAGAAATCGTGTAAACTCCATCCGCATCGCCTGCTGTCGTTTTCGACGGCTCAATAATGACGGTCGACTTCCACACAGAGCCCTCGTCCTGCTGCTCTTTTGCCCAGGATGTCGTTCTGACATAATTATTATCATCCTGCCCTGTCATCTCGGTCTCCGGGTTCCCGTCCCCGTCCGCGTCCTTATGCACAACAACCTGAGGCACATCCGCTTCATACCAGTTTTTTTCGGCAATATAGATGTCGAAAATCGCCGTCATCGGTATGTTCGGGTTGGCGCCGTCAAGCAGCCCGTAATAGTATGCATTTCCGTAGCCTTTATCAATAATCCTGTACGGTTCATAACCTACGCGCATACTGTAACTGGCAACAGGGACCGTCGTGTCCTTGATGAATATTTCACTGTAACGGATGCCGACGACAGAAGCGGCCGCATCCTCTGCCCGAATCGGCTCTTCGTTAACAAGATAAATCTTTTTTTGCTGTCCTCCGTCAGATACGGACGCATAAATCTCTCTTTCGTTTGTTAAGGACTCAAGATCCTTCTCTCGCGCATTCTGCCCGCTGCTAAAGGACACAGCTATCTCAGCTTCTTCCGGGAGCTCCGGAACATACGCCTCAAATTCGTATGTTGCGTCCGCGTCGATTTCCGCGCTGAACCTGTACGTCCTCTTCTCCATGCTGCCTTCTTCTTCACCGCCTTCGGCTTCCTCTGCCGGCAGCGTTTCCGCATGAGTTCCGACGCACTTATACTTAAAGCAATGGTTCGCGGTATCGTATCCATCGGAAGAGACGGATATGACAGGCTCCTCTTCACTGCCTTCCCTTGTCAATTTCAGAGCCAGTTCAGAGACAGGCATATCCTTAATCATTATGCTGACTTCGGAGCGATCCGTATAAATAAAATCTATTTCCGAACTGCCGTCTTCCGCCTTCTTCGCCCTGCTTATTGCGTTATTCGTCTGTTCGAAGCGTACGTCAAGTTCAGGCGTGCCAAATAATGCAAATGCAGAAGCATCCGTTATCGCGGCAATAATATCCTCTGCAGTCTCTTCGGAATAGCTGTACGGAGCCTCAAGGTCTCCGAATCCGTCCTGATCAAGATCCTCAAATGTATCCGTATCCGCGTCATATTTATAACATCTGACATTACCGGCAAAATCTTCCAGGATAACGAACAGTCTGAGATAGCTGCCGGTATCTGTTATGTCCCACGTAAACTCGGACGTAATCGGATTCTCTGTCAGGTCAGCCCCCCATTCTTCTCTGGATCCGCTTCTCTTCGAAACATCATAAAACTCTATCTCTCCGGAGCTGTCTCCGTACTTGCTTCCGCCACCGTCGAAAAGAACCGTCTCCACACTGTAAAGCCCGGTATACTTGTCACGGACGAACAGGTCAAGTGAAGCGGAAGAATGGATACTGTCGAACGTTAGTCCTGAATTGACCTTATGCGAAGCTGCTAAATCGGAATCCAATATTTCCGGCGCAGATTTATCCAACACTTTATACTTCGTGTTGAACGGTACATAGTTATGTTGCTGATTCTTCTTATTGACGTCCTCAGCGATCCGTCTGTCCGAATCGATATTCGTCCCCGCCGGACCGATTTTGTAAACAGGCCTGTTTCCCGCAAGATCCGTCCCGGATACACTGACCCGGTATATTCCCTCATCAAGGCGTGCCCAGCTGTAATTAATGACGTCGTCCGCCTCTACGCAAGTGACTCCGGTATCATCCGGGTCTGAAGGATCCGGATCCGCGACCGTGCTCTTGTTAAAGGAATGGACTTCCATGAAGCTGACCGGAGACAACTCGTCTCCCTGTTCATTGATTTTTGCGGTTTTGTAGTTCTTTTCATTTACCTGAAGCGTCTCCGTAAAGTCTTCGCCGAAATACGCATATTCATTATCGTCTTCGAACTCCTTCCCTCCGGTTCCCACGCTGTACGTTACGACCGGACGGATTGTATCAATCACGATTTCCACAGTGCTGTCCATCGTCTGAATACTGTCGTTCGAATACTCAAAATGAAGCTCGTTTTCTTTGTTTATGTTAGCCTTATCGGCTGAATCATTTTTGATATAGTTGTAATAAGTTCCGTCACTGTTTACCAGGAAAATGGTATATTTTCCGTCGGCAGCATTGGCCTCTTCACCGGTCGTTCCCTTCGGTGGGCGGATTATTACAGAGGTATCCCACTGATACTCGGAACCCTGCGCAGCCTTTGACCACGTTTTTATCTTGACATAGTTGTTATTTGTATCTTCACCGGCCTTCTTCGTTATTTCTTCATCCGGATTGCCGTCGCCGTCCGCATCCTTGTAGACTACGACCTGCGGAGCATCCACTTCATACCAGTTTTTCTCTTTGATCGTTATGTCGATAACGGCTGCCATCGGAGAGTCTTCACTTACGCCGTCACTCAGACCATAATAATAAGAAGATGTTCCGATTCCATCATTAATATAGAACGGGCTGAAACCGTCATGCACACTGTAGATGGCGACAGGAACAGTGAAATCCTTGATAAAGCTTTCGCTGTACAGGATGCCGCTTGTTCCGTCATGTTCCGTGTGCTCTTCTTTCAGAAGCTTTACTTCGCCTTCATCCGAATAAGCGTGCACATCCTTGTCATCGCTCAGATGTCCCTCATCCGCTCCGCTCTTTATAGCGACCTTTATCTCATTGTACGGAAGAGTCGGAACAAATGCTTCTAATGAATAGACTCCGTCTCCGCTTCTGTCAGCAGGAATCGCCGCACTGAAACGGAATGTTCCTGAATCGTTTTCATCTCCGTCATCCCCCGGCTCCTCTCCGGAACCGTCAGCAGTCGAATCTCCGTACTCGAAGCAGTGCCGATCAGTGACATATCCTTCCGATACGATATGGAGAAGCGGATCATCCGTTCCCTCTTTCGCGAATTTCAGATACATTTCCGACCGCGGTATGTCTTTAACAGTGACACTTACACCGGTCCGATCCGTAAAGATGAAGTCTATGACAGTCTTTTCTTCACCGTCCTGCTGCACCTTCCCCGCACGGCTGATAGCATCCTTATTCTGTGTGAATCTGACGTCCAATTCGGGACTGCCATAGAGCGCAAACGGTTCTGTATCCTTTATCGCAGCAATAATTCTTTCCCTTTCAGCTTCACTGTACCTGTATGGCTGATTAAGGTTCTCAAAAGGCATCGCTTGTCCGAAATCATACGTGTAACTCTGAGTATTGCCGGCAAAATCAGTGAGACTGATAAAAAGCCTCAGATAACTGCCCTTATGATCGTCAAGATCCCACTCGATAACAGAATATCCGGGATGATTATCTACTTCGTACGTCTTCCATTCGTCTCTGGAGCCGGTCACGATCTTTGAATCATAATATTTAATGGCGTCATTCTCTCCGCCCTGGTTTATCCCGTCAAAAAGTACCGCCTCCACAGCGTACAGGTCATAACACTTGTCATAAACGCCAAGTGTCAATCGTGCTTTTGTATGATCTTCGTTGAAGATCAGCCCCGTGTTCGCCGCTTCAGAGAATGAAAGAACCGGTGCCTCCTTATCCAGAACTTTATGCTTTGTTTCAAATGAATGTTTGCCGTCGCCGTTATTCTTCTGATTGATTTCAGCGATTTTAGCTACATCGGTCGCAAGTAAACAGGAATTATCTTCATCATATTCATAGATTAGTTTGTTTCCCGCGAGATCCGTACCGGAAACAGTGATCCAGTATACACCGCTGGCTGTCCGGTTCCATACAAATTCGCGTTCGTCATCCCGTACTTCATATGAGGAAGGGACTTCTTCCGAAGAATCCTCATCCGCAACAGTTACGTCCCCTTTTCTGGATGACCGAACATTTATATAATCCTCCTGATCCGCTCCTGCGACTATAAAATTCTTCTCCCTTATGACAACGGACTCAGCAAAATTCTTATTATAATATGCATACTCGTTGTCTCCGTCGATCTCATTTCCCTCAACATCAATATTATAAACGGCAACAGGACGAACCGAATCAATCAGTATCTGACTGGTCCGGTCAATGCGCGAAGATGTGTCAGGATCTTCGTATTCAAATTCCAGAATACCGGTTTCTTCCGGATTTCCGCTCGCATCCTCTTTCGTGATCTTATAATTGTAATATGTGTTCCGGCTGTTAATGACCGCGATCCTGTAGCAGCCGTCTATATCATGATTGATACGTCCGCCATTTTTTGCATTTATGGTGACAGTGGCAGTATATTCTCCGTCGTTTTCACTGCTCCAGTCGCTTACAGTTATATATCCGTTGTATGCTGCGTCCTTAACATTTATTACAGAAGCATCATCCGTACCGTCTTTATAGATGACAATTTCCGGCTTATCACATGTATACCAGTTCTTCTCATCGACCGTTACGGAAAGTACCGCCGGCACCGGGTCTCCGTTTCCGTTCTCAAGTCCGTAGTAAAAGGACTTTCCTTCTGCATCGGTGAATGTACTTGCCGCATCGTCTGTATTAAGGTCATAGCGAACTTTCGGACTGGTCGTATCTATGATAAAGCTGTCCGTGTACGTTTCCTCCTCTTTCAGAACACGCTCCTTCACGCTCACGCCGTCATCCTCAGGAGATTCTTTATCCATGATATCCATGTCAATGGCTATACGCTTATGGACATTTCCCTTTTCGTCCTTTATATCCGGTACATACGCTTTCAGTACATAATCGCCGTCGGATCCGATTGTCCATCCGGTATGCGGCAGTACAATGTCATCCTTGCAGAATTTGTAGGTAAAGCAATGATTTTCCGCGTCATACGCCACGGATTCAAAAACGCTGAATAACTCTCCGCCGTCTGTCCTCTCAAGACTTACTGTCATATCGGGTACAGGAATATTCTCCGCCTTTACCGTGATCTCACAGAACGAATTATAAATATAATCGTTTTTCTCCGGATCCGTTTCATTGGTACGCACGATGGCATCCGAGACGCCTTCCCGGCAAATGACAAGTCTGGGTTTTCCGAATAAAACGGCAAAGGATTTCCCCGTGCTCTTCTTGATCTGCTCAACACGTTCTTCGTCCGTGTTGATGAACGTATCCTCTTCCGTCTCTAGTTTTTCAAAATCGGTTCCGTCGGAGATATAATAGGAGACATTGCCCGCACAGTCTTCAACCTTTACGAAAAGGCGCAGATAGCTTCCGTACTGATCCTTAAGGACATACTGTTCTTCATAGTGGCCGGAGCTTTCTCCCGGGTCTTCGGCTTCCTCATACACGATTCCGCTGTCCGTTTCATATCCGTTCATTGTCCCGGACAGCCATACTCTTCTCTTTCGCTCCGTTCCGTATACTCCGTCTTCACAAAGTATTGCGTCGGCGACTGTTCCGTCTTCATTCTCCACACAGTCATAGAGATATACTTCCGTTTTGAAAAGACCGCTGTGAGCTTCCGTAATGCCAAGATTCACAGTAGCCTGTGGTTTTTGAGGATTAAATGTTATTCCTGACCCGTCATCAAGTTCCGGAGCAATTTCATCGAACAGAAGCTGGGCATAAATATATCTGTATTCCGTGTTTCCGGCATTGTCACGCAGCCTCAGATAAACATAATAGTTTAGGCTAACTCCGTCGGTTCCGTTCTCGGCCGATACTGTCGTGTCATACGTCATATTCTCCAGATCGGACCATGTTTCTGCTTTCTGCGTCGTCATGCAGATTCCCGAATCGCCGGACACACCGCTGAGATCATCAAACATATCAACGGAAATTGTGACGACCCTGTTCTTTTTGATCACAACGGATCCGTCAGGTTCAATCTTGATATCGTCATCTATTATCGAAGAATTCCCAAGCTTTTCCCTCAGGAAGTCAAGAAAGCTCCGGCTCTCCGAACCGTTTGTGACTTCAACGGACAGGCCGCCTTCTCTAAGCACCGGTGCCTCTGAATCGTGCAGATATTTCACACTGAACGGTCCGTAGTATTTTGCACCTTTCTGGATATACAGATTCCCTGCAATGTTTTCTCCGTCTTGGAAAACAAACTCCGGCTCATCCAGGACGCTGGTTCCGTCATCGCCTTCTTTATAAGTGAGAAGGCGCACTTCTTCAGTACCTTCTGTTGCCTCTATACCGATCAGTTTATTATCATCGCCGGGAGCAAGATAAAATGCTTCCGTTTCCGGATTTTTGGAGCATTGCACGTCCGGACCGAGCACCAGCTTAATACCGGGAAGGTTTGTCAGAGTATACTCGGTATTAAGGTTTCCGTCATCTGCAACAACAGTTTTGTCAGATCCCGTAAGATCAAGTATGCACTCCTCACCGTCATCAATCCCGTTCGGAAGAATATCCCCCTTAATTTCCTCAACGGAAAAATCAGGATAATGATTTATATAGTAATGTATCGCATCATCTCCCGTTAAGATAAAGGGGCATCCCGTCTCCCCGGCGGCTCTGCCGACCGGAATATCATTACCCATGTCAGAAACAGCATATTCAAAATTTCCTGAAATTTCCAGACTGACGTTACCGTATTCGCTCTGTACTCCCCTGAGGAAAAAATACCCGTCCGGGAAAAATGCCTCTTTTCCTCCGTCGCTGACTTTTGATATCTTGACAGGATTTCCGTCTCCATCCCTGCTGAGCTCCACATCCACTCCGATCAGAACTTCATACCGTACATGAAGAGTAATATCCTTCAGGACTGATTCATAATCAACATTCTCATCATCACATTTCAGAATACAGACCGTGTACTCGTATATTCCGGACTTGTCTGTCGGAAACGTGACATCTCCGTTCTCGTCAACCTGCAGCATATCATATGCATCTTCCTGGTTGGCATACGTTCCGTTGAGGATTGCATTCCGCTCCGAAACTGTCAGGGACGGAATATCGGCAGCAATTACCGCATATTTCGCACGGTTCTCCGCCGTGTTCAGTCTTCCGATCACACCTGCCTCATCTACCCGGACCGCTTTATCGTTAAGATCGTCAAAGACAGAGAGGGTAATATCCTTTACTTCGTAAACATCCGGCGTTATCCTTACAATTTCCTGGGTAAATGTATAATCTCCGTATACATAGGTGCACTCCGCATAGAAAACATATTCCATGCAGCTTTCGCTGAAAGTATATTCGAAGACATTTCCGTCTCCGGAAAGAGGCTCCTTATAGATTCCTTCCTCTTCGATTCGTTCCACATACATGGATACTTCCGCCTCATCCTCAGCTGCACGGGAAAGCGCAAACTCTACAGTATCCCCGTACATAACCTGTCCGGGAGTATTTCTGTCATTCGAATTGACAATTCTAAAATCATACGAAAAGGAATCGATCACAATGCTTGTCGTGTCACTCGCCTGGTTGGTATTTCCGTACTGGTCTGTAACAATCACTTCACACAGTATTTCATAAACTCCGTTTTCAGGAAAAGACCACTCGTATTTGGCTCCGCTTCCTGAACCGGAGGTACTTCCTCCGCTTTTAAAGACCGTCCAATTTACTTGAACATCCAGACCGGCGCTTTCATCTATTGCATAATCGGCCACGAGGTAGTAGCTCGTGCCCGTATCCCCCCTATCAATTTCCGTGTAAATCTCGTTTCCGTCGTCATCTATCGTGAGTTCGCAAACAGATGCCGTAACATCTCCGATTTCAGGCGCACTCTCCCCATCCCCGTCAGGATTATCCGGCAAAGGCTCCTCATCCGGTACACCCAGAAGATATTCCTGCTCCGGAGGTTCTGTTTCGATGATATCTTCATCGTTATATGTATCATACAGGTCGTCCGGCGTTTCAGACTGAACGAATTCCTCTTCATCTGTCCCGGCATTCTCTGTCAGGTATTCATCCTCACTGCTTTCAGAGCCCTGCGCGATATCAGCCTCAGGACTTTCAGAGCCCTGCGCGATATCAGCCTCAGGACTTTCAGATTCCTGATAGATTTCTTCCTCCGGATATTCCGTCTGCACTTCCGTGTCTTCTAGGCTGTCATCATTTAAGACCGCATCTCCGACAGCGGTCTCTTCTTCCGAAATCTCATCTAACTGTATGGCGTCCTGTTCTACGGCATACGCAGTCACAGGCAATACATTCTCCGTCAGCAGAGTTATGATGCAGATAACTGAAAGCATTCTTTTAAATTTATCAATCACAGTCTTCATACTCATCGCCTTCGCTATTACACTTCTATATCTATCATCTCGTTTGTGTGAGTAACAACAATTCTCTCACTTACAGTAAAGCCTGTAGCACCCGTTGCGCCAACCGTTTCTGCCGTGCTTTTAGTCGGTTCGCCCCTCTTCTGGTTACCGCTGATTTCCCCGGTTTTCGTTTTACTCTTAAACAGTCCCTGTATTATTGTGGGACCCATGTATTCCCTGGTCTTACCGGTCGAATGCGTTTCCCTGTGCAGTTCCGCAGTAGGCCTTGTCTCGTCTGTCTTCTCAAATTCAAGATCCACACCCGCATCGTTAAGCTGATCCGTTCTTTCATTTTTCATCTGCATCTGCCTTGCAGTCTGCCTTCTGGCTATACCGGTCTTTTTAATAAAGAGCGTCTTAATATCTTTCTTGATAAAGATATAAATCGTGGTGATTGCCGATACAATAGAAAGTGCCATGCAGCAGTAGAACCCTGTCTGGTATAAGTTGACCAGTTCGGCTGTTTCCATATTTCCCATATTTGTCCCCTTCTATTACGCTTTCCCTTTCGTCCGCTGCTTTTTCTCAGTTCCGCCGTCCTTTGAACGCTTCACAATGCATTACAATTCTGAAGCCGCTGTATGATTTACATTGAAAATATGCTTCAGCCGGTCGCAGACACAAGGTCTCACCATTCTGAACCCACTGTATGATAGGCACCACGAACCGTCTTTTCAGCTGCCTCGATCGCACCGTTTGACTGCGACACAAGTTCCTCTTCAACCTGGCTATCTGCAGTCACCCTGCTCATAAATGTTTTACCTGATTCGATCATGGCCTGCATTTCTTCCTCCGTTACTCCGCCGTTTTGAAAATCCGTAACGTCGGCAATAATCATATTTGCAACGCTCCTGTACACTGCAATCGCATGCCTCTTATCTCCGCAGACTTCTATTGCCTTGGAAGGATTCCCGACGAACTTCTTCAATTCATTCCATACGGCGTGCCAATCCGTACCATCTTCCGTCCATGCCAAAGTGGTCTTACTGCCGTCTGCCTTCGATGCAAATGCATTGGATATAAAATAGTAACTGGCCGTTTTCTTCTTCGTATAGTCATCAAGATACTCGCTCTCCTCGAGGCCATCCAGTACCTGGGAAGCATACTGATATCCCGAATTGTAATAGGAGAAATAATCTTTTCCGAGTTCAAACTGGAACTCCGCAAATCCCTGAGGATTCCGGCTCTCGAAAACCTCCGAATTACGTTCGCCGCTCACGGTCATCGGTTTCGCTTCCAGAATACTGTTAAGTATTTTTCGCTCATCCTGAGTAAAGCTTCCGTCCTGAACAATGGTCTTTAACATAGCCTTATATCCGTCGCTTTCAGAAGGTCTCATGGAAATCGCCTGCTGATAATCATCCTTTCCGGACTCAATGCTCTCGGCTCTTCTGGCCCTGGTCAGGAAAGTCTGATATGTCTGCTTGATTGTATTGTTTCTTGCGAC